>CAZPTC010000213.1:0-4653 GCA_964589455.1 uncultured Desulfovibrionaceae bacterium
CCCCCTCACTCGGAGAGGGGGGTTTTGGGGGGGTATGGGGTAACCTTTTTTTTTAAAAAAACGGGTCCCCCCTTCCCCCACACCCCCATCCCTCTCCCAAAAAAACTTTTTAATACTAGTTTGTGTATTTAAACTTTTCCGAAAAAATCGAGCCTGCGAGATTTTTTCGGGAGTGGCAAACTGCGCCATTGCTTCTTTTTACTGTGCATGTCCGCAGGACAGGCGCAGTAAAAAGAAGCAATGGCGCGTATTTTCCTGCACGCTATCCCCCCTGCATTGCCAAGCACACAAGCCTAAAATTGCAGGTGCAGGGGCGCTTGCCCCTGCCGAGGGGGTCTGGGGGGCGAGTAGCCCCCCAGTCCAGCCCTCCAGTGCTTACTGTGCGGCGGTGACTACAAGGTTCAGGCATAAGGTGCCCTGTGTAAAGTCTTTTAGGGTAGCTTCCTGGGGGGTTACCTGGTAGTTAAAGGTTTGGCCGCCCTGGTTAAAGAAGCCGGAGGGCAGGTTCATATTCCCGGCCTGGAGGCCGGCTTCGTTGCGGATAAGGCAGACGGAGTCATTATTGCGCCAGGTAATATTTTCAAGGCCAGAGATGAGGAGGGTGCTGGCATTGCTGTGGCGGTCAAAGAAGGGGGTTTTTTCGTTACCTGTAAGGGTAAGGAAGGTGTCAGTTTTTTTGAAGTTGCTGGGCAGGAATATGTGGATATTCTGGAAGCCGGATATATTTTTGGCAATGGTTTTGGCGTGTATTTCCAAGGTGTTTTGGGTAAAGGCATTACCGGCTTCGCCGCTGGATTCTGTAAAGCCGCCGAAGAGGGCGGCATTTTGGACATTGGCGTTGGGGTTAAGGATAACGGTATTATTAATGGCATCGCCGGTGCGGGCAAGGGTATCGCCCTGGGCGCGGCTGTAGCCGCCGTATATATTGCCTTTAACAAGGCCGTTAATGGTGACAACATTTTGGTTGGCATTGCCGGAAATGGCACCAAGGCCGTCTGCTGCGGTAAAGCCGCCATAGACGGGGCCGTTAACTTTGCCGGAAACGGTAACGTGGTTTTGTATAACATTGCCGGAAAGGCTTTCGGATATACTGCGGGCGTAGCTGTGGCCGCCGTAAACGGCCATGGAGGTGGAGCCCTGGATATCAATGGTATTATCGCTAATATTGCCGGAAGTGGCTTTACCCTGGCGGGAGTATACAAAGCTGTAGGCACCGTATACGTGCTGGGCAAGGCCTTTGGGGGTAATGGTAACGCGGTTACTGGCAAGGGCGGGGCTTACAATGGAGGCTTCCATATCTTGCACAAAGGAGGCACCGGAGGCATCGTAAATGTCTTTGCCGCTTTTAAGAGGGGCATTAACGGTAACGGAGTTGCCGGAAAGCTCGGTATCAAGCCTGGGGGCAAGGGTCATGCTGTCAAAGGGGGTGGTTTGCAGAAGTTCTGGCTGCATGGTGTTCCACACAATGTCGACAGCCAGGGATGCAGAGGGAAGAAAGACGAGGCCTGCAAGCAACGCGGCAGAGGCCAGAGAAGTGGAGCGGGAAAATCTGGTCATAGTCTCTCCGTATATTTTGAGTGTTCTGGATAACCCGAAAAAAGTGGAATCACCATAGTACAAAGTTGGTATTGGCACAAGTGGGCAAAAAAAGGAATAAAAACAGGAAACATATTGGAATGATAGATTATGAAAGTTTTTTCTTTCTTGCCAATTTTGGGCAATTTTGCTATGCCAAGCCTATGCAAAGTTCCAATTTTCGTACTATTCTGGGCGCATTGTTTGTATGTAACATGCTGGTGCCCGTGTTAATGTCCGGATTTACGCCGGTGCTGCCCCTTATAGGGGAAGACTTGGCCGCAAGCGCGGTGCAGCTTTCCTTTGTTATGGTGGTGTATGCCTACGCGCAAGTTATTTTTAATCTTTTAGGCGGTAGATTTGGCGATTTATGGGGCCGCAAGCGTATTCTTATGATAGGCGTGGGGATGTTTGGGGTTTGCTCCTTCGCTATTGGCTTTGTGCAGGATATGGCGTTTTTGCTGTTTTTGCGCTTTTGCCAAGGCATGGCGGGGGCTTTAATTTCCAGTTGTTCTTCTGCCATTGCGTATAGTCTTGCACCCGCAGAGGTGCGGGGCAGGGTAATGGGGCTTATGAATTCGTCCATTTATCTGGGGCTTTCTATAGGGCCGCTGGTGGGTGGGGCTATTGCGTCATTTTTAAACTGGCGCTGGCTGTTTTGGATTATTATTGTGCCTGCCGGCATTGTGTTTTTTTTGCTCTCCCATAATATCCATCAGGAATGGCGGGAATCTAAGGGGGAAAAGCTGGATGTGCCGGGCGGCCTTTTGGTGGCGCTTTCTTTTGGGGCCATTGCGCTTGGGGCGGGTCTTTTGGAATACGCAGAAGGGATTGTGTGCTACACGCTTATGGCGGTTGGCGCGGGTCTTTTTGTGGTGTTTTTGTGGCAGGAACACAGAACAAAGTTTCCGCTTATGGAACTGGGCATGTTCCGTACAGTAAAGGGTTTTGCTGTAGGGCTTGTGGCCATGCTTATCAATTATGGCTCCACAATGGGCATAGTGTTTTTTCTTTCCCTGTACCTGCTTACTGTGCGGGGTTTAGACCCATTTGCAGCCGGGCTTTTTATTATGGTGCAAAGCCTGGTGCAGGTGTTCTTTTCGCCACTTGGCGGGCGTTTGTCAGATAAATACGGGGCAGATCAAATAGCGGCGCTGGGCACTACATTTTGCGCGCTTGGCATTTTTGGCATGTCGTTTCTTAATACCTCCACCCCCTTACTTTTTATGACTCTTTGTCAAATAAGCGTGGGGCTTGGCATTGGCTTTTTTAGCGCGCCTAATACTATTTCTACCTTGCGTTTTGTAGACTCCAAGCACCTTGCAGTGGCAACTGGGCTGCTTGGCAGTATGCGCACACTGGGTATGCTGCTGAGCCAGGTAATGATTTCTGTGATACTGGGCTTTTTTATGGGCAGAGATACCCTTGGGGCGCAAAATACCGGCCCCTTTCTGCAATCTATGCACACGGGCTTTTTACTGTTTGCGGGGCTTAATGTTCTGGGTATTTGCCTGGGGCTTGCCAGGCTACAGTACGCAAAAAAACATGGGTAGGATAACACAAAAGCTTACTGTCAAGGCCAGCAAGCTCTAATTGAACACTCCGTGTTCAATTAATATCTTCAGGCCAATGGCCAGTAGTACAAGGCCGCCGGCCAGTTCTGCGTATTTGCCCACAAGTTTGGCTTTGGCAAGTGTAGTGCCAAGGTAAAGGCCTACAAGAGTAAGAAATGCGCAAATAATGCCAATGCAAAGGGCAGGAAACCATACAGAAACACCAAGAATAGAAAAAGAAAGGCCAACAGCCAGTGCGTCAATACTGGTGGCAATAGAGAGTAAATACAGGGAGACTCCGCGAGTGGGGTCTCCTGTTTTTTTCTCTTCATCCTCGTCTTTGCTGAAGGATTCCTTCACCATGTTCAGGCCAATAAAGGCCAGCAGTATAAAGGCCACCCAGTGGTCCCAGTTTTCAATCCAGCTTTTAATGGAAAGGCCAAGGGCCCAGCCAATAACCGGCATCATAAACTGGAAAAAACCAAAGTGAGAAGCCAGGCGGAAAGCCTGGCCTTTATTAACATGCCTGAGTTTAATGGCCATAGCCACAGAAACGGCAAAGGCGTCCATGGCAAGTGCTGTAGAAAGCAAAAGTATTTCTATAATTCCCATGCGGGTTTCCCTATACACACTTAAGGTAAAAGTCAAGGTGCAGGTAAAGGGGGCGCGCAAATTGTTGCGAGAATGCCCATTTTTTGGGCATAAATGGATGGTGTTTTTCTTCGTATCTTTATATCTATTTGTAAAGAAAGAGAAATATAAAAAGGTACACTTTTTGCTAAGGTATTGTCATGCGGAGGTTTTTTGGGGTGGTTACACGCACAAAACAAGGAGAAGAGGGATGATAAAAAAATCATTGCTGCGCATGGCATTATGGGTGAGCATAGTTGTGTTTTTGGGTGCCGCCAATACGGCATGGGCAAACGGCTATGTAGAAAACACTGATGATGAGACACTGCTTATAAGTATAACCTGCAAAGGTTTCTTTGGGCAGTTTGAATTGCGCAAAGGTGACCGTAAGGCCATACCCTTTTTTGAGGGCGATACCAGCAGGTGTATGGTTCAACTGGGTGAACAAACAGTGGCATTAACGGCTGAAAACAGGTTCCAGATTGTTGATGGAAGGCCTGAGCCTTTTTAAGAAAGTTTAACTTAACAGGAGTTTTTTTATGCGTATTCTTTCTATTGCCATACTTTCGTCTGTTGTGCTTCTGGGTTCTGCAAGTATGACACTGGCAGATTCGTATATCCGCAATGCCGACTCTGACATGCGCAAAATAGTTGTCACCTGGCCTGGCTATTTAGGCACAACATATACATTAGGCCCTAATGCCCGCTACACCCCTGATACGGAAGATTTTAGCCGAGGTACCTGCCAGGTGGAAATGGACGGCCAGAGTTTTAGGCTGCATGATAATGAAGGGTACGCTATTAAAAATGGGCAGTTTGTAGCAGAATAACGCATACTGCTGGTCTGCCCATTTTTTGCTTGCGGCGTCGTGTACAGGTGTATGCTTATGTACAT
>CAZPTC010000214.1:0-4587 GCA_964589455.1 uncultured Desulfovibrionaceae bacterium
TGGTCTGCCCATTTTTTGCTTGCGGCGTCGTGTACAGGTGTATGCTTATGTACATGTTAAGCCTCTTGCACAGGCACTTTATGGCTGCATTGCGTTTTGCCTGCTGTTACTGTATATTACTGCAAAGTATCTGGGTAGCAGTTGCAGAAAAAGCATCATAAGGAAAATATACGAATGGCAGATGATATTCGCTGGAAGCAACGGTATGCCAGCTATACAAGCGCATTACAAAGTTTAAGCGATGCGATTAAGCTTTCGCAGGAACGCCCACTTTCTGCATTAGAAGCCCAAGGGCTTATCCAATCATTTGAATTTACACATGAACTGGCGTGGAAACTGCTGAAGGATTATCTGGAATACCAAGGTACCTATACAATAACGGGTTCAAGAGATGCTGTGCGTGAGGCTTTTAAAAATGGCTTAATAGCACATGGGGATGTTTGGATGAAAATGATACCAGACAGGAATTTATCCACGCATACCTATGAGCAGACAACAGCGCGGGCCATTATGGGACGTGTTATCCAAGAGTACTATCCCTTGTTTTTGGCACTGGCAGAAACATTCCATGCACTTTCCCTGCAAGTTGGGTAATGGTATGCGTTTTGGGCTTTCTGAAGAAACCATACAGGGTATTACGCGGATTTTTGCTATGCACCCGCATATTGCAAAAGCAGTGCTTTATGGTTCGCGGGCTAAAGGAACGTATAAGGAAGGCTCTGATATTGATGTATGCTTGTTTGGGGATGCAGAGCCCCATAATGGGCTGAGCCATAATGAATTGGCTATGCTGTACAGCGAGCTTGATGCTCTTGACTTACCCTATACATTTGATCTTTCTTTATTCCAGAGTATGGAGCATGTGCCTTTAAAAGAACATATTGCGCGTGCAGGTGTGCTGCTCTATACGCGCGCGTAGAAACTGCAATGCTTTATCTGTTTTTCTAGCCCCCGACATGTTCCCTTAGCATTTCTTTGTCCTTAGGGTTTATTATCTTTTCCCTGCTCTTTTTTCATATCCACAGGTTCTCCCACAACAAGTTGTGCTTTTGATTTTTTGCGGGCTTCCAGCAGAAAAAAAGTGGCGGGTTTATCCATGCCATTATGGACAAAGCGGATATGCACAGGCTGTAGTTTGGCAGAGACAGCGCTTTGCAAAGCCGCGGGCAGGCATGCTGGGTGCAGGATGCTGTACAGGGAGCCTTGTTCTTTAAGCAAATTTGACGCTGCGGAAAAAAAGAGGGGCAGGGTTTGGGCATTGCCAAAAAGGGCGCTGCGTCTTGCCTGTGCAGGGGGTAAGCGGCCTGTGCCTTCCTGGTGCCAGGGTGGGTTTGCGGTTACGGCGTCAAAAAGGGGCAGGGTATTGCCCTTGTCTGCCCCCGGGGCATTTTCTCTGCACAATTTGCGGGCAGCCAGTAAAATCTGTTTTTCTGCAATATCGCCACAAATAAACGCCAGTTGATTCTTTGCTTCTGGCATTTCGGTTGCATTGCGCTGGGCGGCTTCATAAAGGCTGTGCTCTTGCTCTATGCCCACGCAAAATACGCCATGCTGCATGCTTTCTAATGCTGCATGCTGCAGAAGTGCAAAGGGAATAATACCGCACCCTGTACCTAAATCTGCAAAATTTATGGTTTTCTCTGGGCGGATTATTTGCTGTATACTCTGCCAGGCAAAGCTTGCCAGCAAAAGGGCGTCTGTGCTAAAACGGTAAGCACCGGGGGGCTGGTATAAGCCGCTTGGGAATGGCATATTTGCTCTCATTCTGGGTTGGAAGTTTTTTTTCTTTTTTCCTCACATGTTCTTTTTATCCCACAAACGGTTTTTTTGAAAGGGGATTGGGGGTGTGGGGGGAAGGGGAAAAATTTTTTTCACTAAAAAAATTTTTCCCCTTCCCCCCACATTCTCCCCCTCAACTTTCTGAGGTATACATGGCGCATCAGTATAATAATTCTATGTACGCACGCATGGCGGAACGCATAAACAAATTCCCCCAAGGCGCTCCGTTATCGGACTCTTTGTTCCAGATTTTGCGTATACTTGTCAGTGAACAAGAGGCTGGGCTTATTGCGCAGTTACCCATACGGCCTTTCACTGTAGCCACGGCAGCGCGTATATGGCAATGCACAGAAGCAGAGGCGCAAAACACTCTGGAAGCATTGGCAAGCCGCGCTATGCTGCTGGACTTGGATTACAGTGGGGCGCAAACCTATTGTTTACCGCCGCCTATGGCGGGTTTTTTTGAGTTTGCGCTTATGCGTGTGCGGGATGATATAGACCAGAAGGCGCTTTCAGAACTGTTTTACCAGTATTTGAATGTGGAAGAAGACTTTATTAAAGCGCTTTTTGTAGAAAACGGCACGCCTATGGGGCGCATTTTTGGGCAGGAAAAGGCACTGGATGCGGAGCACAACCCCAATATTTTGCATGTGCTGGATTATGACAGGGCAAGCCACATTATTAAAAGCGCGCACCACCATGCTGTGGGCATGTGTTATTGCCGGCATAAAAAAGAGCATTTAGGGCAGCCTTGCGATAAACCTATGGATATATGCCTGACACTGAATTCCTCTGCGTATTCGCTAGCCAAGCATGGGCAGGCACGGGCTATAGACGCGGCAGAGGCTTTGGATTTGCTGGCTCTTGCGCAGGAAAATAACCTTGTGCAGTTTGGGGAAAATGCCCGTGAAGGGATAAACTTTATCTGTAATTGCTGTGGTTGCTGCTGTGAGGCTTTACATGCAATTAAGCGCTTTGCTATTGCACGCACCATACATTCCAACTACATCGCGCATGTTAATGCCCGTTGCAAAGGTTGTGGGGCCTGTGCAAAAATATGCCCTATGGATGCGCTTACCATGCAGGAAGGGGAAGGGCATAGTAAAAAAGCGGTGCTGGATACAGAAAAGTGCATAGGCTGCGGGGTATGCCACAGAGCGTGCAAGTTTAATGCCCTGCACATGCAGGATAGACCAGAGCGCAGTATAACCCCTTATGATACTGTTCACCGTGTGGTGATTATGGCAGCAGAAAAAGGCACATTGCGGGAATTGTTGGAAGATAACAAGGCACCAGAAAACCACCGTATTATGGGCGCTGTTATAGACGCCCTGGTGAAAGCCCCTGGCCCAGTGCGCGATTTTGCCGTGAAGCAGCTTAAATCCCGCTATATGGAAAAAATTATCGTCAGTATGGGTTCGTAGGCACTTGTTATGAATACCCCACATGCAAACTTTTTCTTTGCGGATATGCACATACACTCCCGCTTTTCCCTGGCCACCAGCCCGCGGCTTAACGTGCCGCTTTTGCGCGGCTGGGCTGCCCAAAAAGGCCTTGGCTTATTGGGCACGGGTGACTTTACCCACCCTGAATGGCTGAAGGAATTGGAAAAAGAGCTGGTGGCATTTGAAGACTCAGGGCTTTTTTGTATGCAAAAGCCCCTGCAACTGGACAAAATACCCGCGCTCACCCATTACCAGCCGCCCTTTATTGAGCCGCTTTTTATGCTACAGGCAGAAGTAAGCTCCATTTACAAGCAAGATGGAAAAACCCGAAAAGTGCATAACCTGCTTTTTGCCCCAAGCTTTGACGTGGCGCGGGCCATTAGCAGGCGCTTAGAACCCTGGGGCAAGCTTGCCTCAGACGGGCGCCCCATCCTGAAGCTTTCCTGCAGGGAACTTATGGCGCTTATTAAAGAAGTTTCGCCAGAAGCCCACCTTATCCCCGCCCATATATGGACGCCCTGGTTTTCTGTTTTTGGCGCAAAATCCGGCTTTGACAGTCTGGAAGAAGCCTTTGGCAATATGGCCCCCCACGTTTTTGCGCTGGAAACCGGCCTTTCTTCTGACCCAGCCATGAACCGCCGTTTCGGCAAGCTGGATACCTGCCGCCTTATTTCTAATTCAGACGCGCACTCTGGGGAAACCCTTGCCCGCGAAGCCACTGTTTTCACAGGGCCATGCACCTACCACGGCATATTTGCCGCCCTGCAAGAACCCCCTGCCCAAAAAGCCCCCGCCTCAGAAAATACCACCCACCATTGGGGAACTGTGGAATTTTTCCCCCAGGAAGGCAAGTACTACCACGACGGCCACCGCGCGTGCGACGTAAACCTTAGCCCCGCCGAAAGCATGGCCCTTGGGAATATCTGCCCTGTGTGCGGCAAACCCCTTACCCAGGGCGTGCTGCACCGCGTAGAAACCCTTGCCGCCCGTTCACGCCCGTTTGCTTCTGCCTTGCCCCTTGAAGAAAATGTGCTTTCCCTTGTGCCTTTAATGCAAATTGTAGCAGATGCCCTGGGCGTAAGCCCCCAAAGCAAAAAAGCCAGAGCCGCCTACACCACCGTTACCAGCGCCTTAGGCCCAGAGCTGGATATTCTTACCCATATCCCTTTAGAGCAAATTGCCACCATCATGCCAGATGTCGCATGGCGCGTACACCACATGCGTACGGGCCGCCTGCGCCTTATACCCGGCTACGACGGTGAGTACGGTAAAGTGTTTTGGGAAGAAGGGGCGTGATGATGTTGGGGGGGGCGATGTGGGGGGGGGGGGGGGGGGGGGGGGGGGGGGGGGGGGGGGGGGGGGG
>CAZPTC010000215.1:0-4587 GCA_964589455.1 uncultured Desulfovibrionaceae bacterium
CCCCCCCCCCCCCCCCCCCCCCCCCCCCCCCCCCCCCCCCCCCCCCCCCAGTTTGCCACCTCTTCCCTAATACGCGGCGCTCATTTGGGCTTGACGTTTTTGCGCCATAAGGCGTTGGAAGACGGGGTCATTTTCTTCTGTAAGCAGTTCATCTTCTTCTTCGTTTGTAATGCCAAGGCCAGCCAGGCCTTTTTGCAGGGAGGCTGCGGCAGATTTTACGGTGCTGGCCTGCTGGGTGTTTTGTGCGGGTTTTGCGGCCTGTGCCGGCTGTGCATACTGCGCGGCAGCACTTTGGCGGGCAGCGCTGGAAATGCTGGCTTTATCTGTTTGGGGTTGTTGGCTTTGGTATTGGGTTACATTACGGTTTTCCTGAAAGGAATTGGAAAGGGTAAGGGGGTTTTCCTGGCTTGCGCCATCAAAGGGGGAAAACTCCCAGGCATTGCGTTCAAAAATAACGGCAGTGCCAAAGCAGGAAAAGTATTTGCTGCCATCCGGGTGGAAGGCCACATTTTCAGAATACCCAACAATGCCTTGGGCGCCTTTGTTTAAGGCCATGCTGGCCATGCCAAAAAAGGCATCGTCAGAGTCAAAGCCACGGCAGCAGACAAGGCCAAGCACTTTGGCAATGGGGCGGCCTTCAATGCCTTGGGTGGTGACAACTGGGAAGCGCCCAGAGCTGAATAATTCACGCGCCTTATAGGTCATGCTATTTTGCCCGGAAGGGTTTTGTTCCGGCGTGGGTTTTTTTTCTACTTTGCCTTTTTTATCATTTCCGCCAAGCAGCATAAACATAATACGACTCCTTTAGCGGGCATAAGCGGTAAGCACCGCTTTTTTGACGCCCGTGTTTTGCTGAGGCCTTTCTAGCAAAATCCATGCCAGAACTTTGTGCAAAAAAAGACTTGGTGTGGCGTGTAGACAAAGTTGCATGAATGGGGCATAATTTTGTTATTGAATTTTTTTGGACATTGCCACACCAAGCCGAGGAGGGATTATGGCTTCATCAACCAAAAAGAAAACAAAAACATGGGACGGTAACACCGCCACCACATATATCGCCTACGCCATGAGCGATATGGCGGCTATTTACCCCATCACCCCTTCCTCTGTTATGGGTGAACTAGCGGATGAATGGGCAGCAGAGGGCAAAAAAAACCTTATGGGCCAAGTGCCGCATATCCGTGAAATGCAGTCTGAAGCGGGCGCTGCTGGCGCTGTACACGGCGCATTGGTGGCAGGCGCGCTTACCACTACATTTACGGCCTCCCAGGGTCTTTTGCTTATGATTCCCAATATGTACAAGATTGCGGGCGAACTTTTGCCCGGCGTCTTCCACGTGGCTGCCCGCGCTGTGGCTGCACACGCGCTTTCTATTTTTGGGGATCACCAAGATATTATGGCCACCCGCCAAACGGGCTGGGCTTTTCTTTGCTCCAATTCTGCCCAGGAAGCTATGGATATGGCCCTTGTGGCGCACTTAAGCGCCATTGAAGCCTCTGTACCTTTCTGCCACTTTTTTGACGGCTTCCGCACATCCCACGAAATGCAGACCGTAGAACTTATTGATTACGAAGACATACGCAGCATTGTGAACTGGGACAGCGTGCAATCTTTCCGCGAACGCGCCATGAACCCGGAACACCCGCATCAGCGTGGCACTGCCCAGAACCCAGATATTTATTTCCAAGGCAGAGAACGCGCCAACCCCTTCTATGAAGCTGTGCCAGAAATTGTGGTAGAATCCATGAAAAAGGTGCAGTCTATAACAGGCCGCTCCTACAAGCCTTTTGATTATTATGGCCACCCGGAAGCTGACCGCGTGGTGATGAGCATGGGCTCTTCCTGCGAAACTTTGGAAGAAGTGGTGGATTACCTGAATGCCCGTGGGGAGCGCGTTGGCCTTGTGAAAGTGCGCCTGTTCCGCCCCTTTAATGCAGATTATTTCTTGCGCGCCCTGCCTTCTACAACGGAAACCCTTACCGTGCTTGACCGCAGCAAGGAACCCGGTTCCATTGGTGAAGCCCTGTACCAAGACGTTTGCACAGCTATTATGGAAAAAGGCGAAGGCCCCCGCGTTGTGGGTGGTCGTTATGGCCTTGGTTCTAAGGAATTTACGCCTGCTATGGCAAAAGCTGTGTTTGACAATATGCGCGCCTATGGCCCCCGCAACCACTTTACAGTGGGTATTGAAGACGATGTGACCAACCTTTCTTTAGAAGTGGGCGCGCACCTTACAACCGTGCCGGATGGCACTGTGCAGTGCATGTTCTTTGGCCTTGGTTCTGACGGCACTGTTGGCGCCAACAAGCAAGCCATTAAAATTATCGGCGATAATACCAACCTTTTTGCACAGGCCTACTTTGCCTATGACTCCAAAAAGTCCGGCGGCTTTACAGTTTCCCACTTACGCTTTGGGCCCAAACCTATCCGCTCTTCCTACCTTATCAACCAGGCGGACTACATTGCCTGCCACAATCCTGCCTATGTACACATGTACGAAGTGCTGGAAAACATTAAAGAAGGCGGCACCTTTGTTCTTAACTCCCCCTGGAGCCAGGATGAGTTAGACAAAATTCTGCCGGGCCACATGAAGCGCACCATTGCCGCCAAAAAGCTTAAGTTCTATAATGTAGACGCCGTTAAAGTGGCTACAGAAGTGGGCCTTGGCGGGCGCATTAACATGATTATGCAAACCGCCTACTTCAAGCTTGCCAATGTGCTGTCTTTTGAAGAAGCATTGCGCCTTTTGAAAAAGTCTATTGTAGACACTTATGGCAAAAAAGGCGAAAAAATTGTCAATATGAATATTGCGGCTGTGGATAAATCTGTAGAAGCGCTTGTAGCCATTGACTACCCCGCCTCTTGGATTGACGCCCCCAATACCCCGCCTTTGTATGACGATAAAGACCCTTACATCAAAAATGTGGTGCGCCCCATTCTTGCCCAGCAAGGCGACAAACTGCCTGTTTCTGCTTTTGAACCAGACGGCATTGTCCCCCTTGGCACAACAGCGTGCGAAAAACGCGGCGTAGCCATACTAGTACCGGAATGGCAGCCAGAACACTGCATACAGTGTAACCAGTGTTCCCTTGTGTGCCCCCATGCTGCCATTCGCCCCATTCTTGCTGCTCCTGAAGAACTTGAAGGCGCACCTGCAAGCTTTGTCACTAAGGATGCCATTGGCAAAGAGCTGAAAGGCCTGCAATTCCGTATGCAAGTGTATGCCCTTGACTGCCAGGGTTGCGGCTCTTGCGCCAATACCTGTCCTGCCAAGGAAAAAGCCCTTCTTATGAAGCCTCTGGAAACCCAAAAAGATGTCCAAGTGGCCAATTTGGAATTTGCCAGCACCCATATATCCCTTAAAGATGAATTGGTAGATCGCTTCAGCCTTAAAGGCTCCCAGTTCCAGCAGCCGCTTCTGGAGTTCTCCGGTGCCTGCGCAGGCTGTGGCGAAACCCCCTATGCCAAGCTTATTACCCAGCTTTTTGGGGAACGCATGGTTATTGCCAATGCCACTGGCTGTAGCTCCATCTGGGGTGGTTCCGCTCCTGTTACCCCCTATTGCCAGAATAAGGACGGCTATGGCCCTGCCTGGGGCAATTCCCTGTTTGAAGACGCCGCAGAATACGGCCTTGGCATACACGATGCCTATGCCCAGCGCCGCGAAAACTTGGAAGCTACCCTTAAAGCCGCCCTTGAATTGCCAGGTATGGATGCAGAGCTGAAAACCGCTATCAACAACTGGCTTGCCAACAAAAATGACCCTGCCCTTTCCCGCCAGTATGGGGAAGAAATTCTTGACCTTTCCGACGCTTTCCCGCCCCTGCACAGTGTGTGGGAACAAGCTGACCTCTTCACCAAAAAATCCTTCTGGATTTTCGGTGGCGACGGCTGGGCCTACGATATCGGCTTCGGCGGCTTAGACCACGTTCTTGCCAGTGGCGCAGATGTCAATGTTCTGGTTATGGATACAGAAGTTTATTCCAACACAGGCGGTCAGGCTTCTAAATCTACCCCGCTTGGCTCTGTGGCCAAATTTGCCGCAGCCGGCAAGCGCCAGAAGAAGAAAGACCTGGGCCGCATGGCTATGACCTACGGCTATGTGTACGTTGCCAGCGTCAGCATGGGCGCAGATATGCAACAAGTGCTGAAAGCCCTGAAAGAAGCAGAAGCCTACCCCGGCCCCTCCCTTATCATCGCCTACGCCCCCTGCATTAACCAGGGTATCCGCAAAGGCATGGGCAAGAGCATTGAAGAATCCAAACTTGCCGTTAAGTCTGGTTATTGGCCCCTTTACCGCTATAACCCCCTGCTTGCTGATGACGGCAAAAATCCCTTTGTCCTTGAATCTAAAGAGCCAGACGGCACCCTGGACGAATTCCTGCTTGGCGAAAACCGCTACGCACAGCTCGATCAGGCTTGGCCGGAAACCGCAAAACAATTGCGCGAAACTCTGGCAACTGAACAAAAAGAACGCTACGCCATGTACAAAAAAATGGCTGAGTAGGGAAACTTTAGGGGAAGTGTAAGAGCTTATGGGGGGGGGGGGGGGGGGGGGGGGGGGGGGGGGGGGGGGGGGGGGGGGGG
>CAZPTC010000216.1:0-4482 GCA_964589455.1 uncultured Desulfovibrionaceae bacterium
ACAGTTGGCAGTTCAATTACAATGGCTGTTACGGAAATGACTGGATTAAAACCCCCAATTTTGACCGCTTTGCACGGGAAGGTGTGTTGTTTGAAAATGCCTATGGCGAGGGCATGCCTACCATACCTGTAAGGCGCTCCTTGCACACAGGCCGCCCTTACCTGCATGACACAGGCTGGAGCCCCCTGCGCATGAAAGACACCATGATTTCAGACCTTTGCTGGGGTTCTGGAGTTGATACCGCCCTTATATTTGACTGCCCCGTGTACCGGCTGCCCAAGCACGGCTACACACGGGCTTTTGACAAAGTATGGTTTCTGCATGGCCATGAAGGCGACCACGCGCATTACGCTTCCAAACCCCTCTATCACTACAAGCCAGAAGATTTCCTTACCAAGGAACATTTGCAAAACGGCGATAAAATTATCGGCGGAAATGTAGTGGAAGCCACCCTTGGGGAAATTGCCAATTACCTTAAAAACCGCCAGTATTGGCGCAGCGCGGAAGATCAAAACGTCTTCAAAGTGATGAAGGAAGCTGTCCATTATTTGGAAAATGTGGACCGCTCCATGCCCTTCTTTTTGTGGATAGACAGCTTTGACCCGCACGAGCCTTGGGATCCGCCATCTGTCTACAACCCAGACTTAAAGTGCCCATACGACCCGGACTATGAGGGTGTGGACGAATTTGTCCCCCTTATGGATAAGGTAGATGGCCTGTATACAGAAAAAGAGCTTAACCATATCCGTATGCTGTACGCAGAAAAAGTTTCTGTATGCGATGCCGCCTTTGGCTATTTTATGGATAATGTGCGCAAGCTTGGCCTTGAAGAAAATACCCTTATGCTCATTATTTCTGACCACGGTGAGCCTATGGGCAATGGGGAGCACGGGCACGGTATTATGCGCAAGTGCCGCCCTTGGCCGTATGAAGAACTGGTGCATATTCCCCTTATTATCCGCGCCCCAGGCTTGCCTGCTGGTACACGCATACCCGCCCTTGTGCAAAACTACGACATAACCCCTACCATTACCAACTGGCTGGGCATACCCGGTGCGGAAAATATGCTGGGTATTGACCTGTGGCCTCTTATGACTGGCAAGGTAAGCAAAATCCGTGACTTTGTCATAGCGGGTTACTACCAGGCTGCATGGTCTTTTATTACAGAAGAGTGGAGCTATATACACTGGCTGGCAGATGAACGCCTTGTGAAAACATCCGCTGGTCTGCTTATGTCTTCTCTTGACCAAGGTATGGAAACCAATTCCGTTGCCGTGGAAGATGAAAAAAATATCGCCCTCAATATCCGCGCTGAAGATATGGCCGCTTTTGTGGAATACACCAAAACCCTTACACTGGACGGGGCAGATCAATGGACCTGCACCCCGGGTGCCCGTGTGGAAGTACCTGCCCAGGACGAGCTGTATAACCGCAAAACTGACCCCTTCCAACTCCATAATGTCATCAGCCAGCATAAAGACGTGGCAGAAGATTTGCTGCGCCGTTTAAAGCTTGCTATGGCTGACATTGTGGCGAATAGTTAGATTTTTGGGGAAACATTTTGGGGGAAATACTTTCCCCCAAATCCCCTTATTTGGGTAGTAGGCGGCTTGACTGTCACGTAACAGGTCTACGCCGCCTGCTGCCCAGATACAGGGTTTGCGCAAAATGTTCTTTTACAAACAATGGCTTGTCAGTGAACCACTGACCCACATAGAGTATGTTCCATATTTCCATGTCTTGCGGCTAGTGGTTTGACAATTTGTCTTATAACCTCTTAACACAAGGAAAATGGAAGTATGTTGAAAAATGCCCTTGTTCTTATGTTTGACTCCCTGCAACACAACTACCTTGGTTGCTACGGGAACACATGGATTAAAACCCCCAATTTTGACCGCTTTGCCCGCGAAGGCGTGCTGTTTGAAAACGCCTATACAGAAGGCCTGCCAACAGTACCCTGCCGTCGCGCCATGCACACAGGCCGTTACACCCTGCCTATTGCCGGCTGGGTTCCGCTTTCTATGAACGACACCACCATAGCAGACCTTTGCTGGGGCCGCCCCATTGATACAGCCCTTATATTTGACTGCCCCATGTATCGCCAACCAAAGTATGGCTATACCCGTGGCTTTGACAAAGTATGGTTTTTGCACGGTCACGAAGCAGACCACATGTTTTACGAAAATGACCCTGTGTATGGCTACAAAGTAGAAGACTACCACGAGCAGCATTTGCTTGATAAAGCCGAACAGCTTATGGGCAAGCAACTTGCGGACGAAATGGTGTATGGCGAAACCAAGGCCTATCTTGCCCAGCGTCAATACTGGCGCGGCGAACCAGACCGCTATGTACACCGCACCATGACCAATGCCATTAACTACCTGGAGCAGGTAGACCGCAACAAACAATTCTTTTTGTGGATAGACAGCTTTGACCCGCACGAGCCTTGGGATCCACCATCTGTATACGATCCAGCCATGCCATGCCCGTATGACAAAGAATACCGTGGCAAAGACCAGTTTGCCCCTATTATGGGCGAAGTGAATGAACTTGGCTACACAGAAGCAGAATTGCACCACGTCCGTATGCTGTATGCAGAGCTTGTTTCTGTTTGCGACCGCGCTTTAGGCCGCCTTATGGACGCCCTGCGCCGCCTTGGCTTTGAAGAAAATACCCTGATGATGATTGTTTCTGACCACGGCGAACCCCTTGGCAATGCAGAACACGGGCACGGCCTTATGCGTAAATGCCGCCCCTGGCCGTATGAAGAGCTGGTGCACGCCCCCATGTTCCTGCGCGCGCCTGGTGTCAAGGCTGGTCAGCGCATTAAAGCTTTTGTGCAAAGTGTGGACGTGGCCCCCACTGTGTGCGACTGGCTGGGTATTGGTGTTCACCCGGATATGCAGGGTAAATCCCTTCTGCCCCTCGTTCGCGGCGAAGTGGAAAAAGTGCGCGACTTTGCCATTGCCGGTTACAACAAATACTCCTGCTCACTTATCAACCACGACTGGTCATTTATCCACTGGCTGAAAGAGGATGAAGCTTCCATAGCTGAAAGTATGTTCAAAATGTACGCAGAACCTATTATGGAAGTGCAAATGAAGTCTGGTATGGTAAGCAAGGAAGAAATGGAAGCTATGGCCGCTGCAGTTCCTGCTCCTGCCCACGGCACTGGTGCCACTACCTTAGACGGTGCTGACCAATGGACATGCACCCCAGGCAGCACTGTGGAAGTACCTGCAGATGACGAGCTTTACGACCGCCATAAAGACCCCTTCCAACTCCACAACCTTATCAGCGAACGGCCTGACATAGCGAAAGAACTGCTGCAAACCCTGAAGCAGCACATAAGCGCTATAGTTGCCAGCTAGTTCTCTTTTTACCAGCTTGTTCCCAAGTAAGTAGGGAAATTCTCTCAATACATACAGCTACGCCATGCACAATTGCCTGGCGTAGCTTTTTTTGTCCAGAACGGCCTTGCCTTGACCTGCGCAGTATATGCAATGCTCTTGCGTAACAGCATTGCACAAGTTCACAGCACGGAAGCGCCAAAAAATAATGGGCTTCACTTTTTTATATACTGCGTATATTTTCCCCTCAGCCTCCTTAAAGCCGCGCGAAGTTTTGCCCCGGAAAAAGGAGGGTAGTACTTGAAAAAAAGTATTATGCGTGCCGCTATTGTGGCTATCGTTATCTTCCTGTGCTTACTGCTGAAAAGCAGTAGCCACTAGAACTTAGGTAATGGTTGACCCCGGTAGTGCACGAACACTACCGGGGTCCATTTCTTTAAAACCCTAACTCGTTTTAAGGAGGTGGGGCATCGCGCAAAACACGGGGTCAGGGTGTTACAAGCACCTTGGCCCTTCTGCCTTAACTTCTTGTGGTAAGAATAAATAGCTTTAGGGTAGCTGTCAAGTTGTATAATTCCCCGCAGTTGGGCAATTCAGGAATAGCCTTTATTTTTTAGGAGCCATAAGGTTTTTATCTGCCATAGTATCTGCGTAAGATTGCAAACCCTGATTTTTTATATGCGCAAGGGCTGCATTTTTATCTGTACGGAAAATAAAGCCCATGAGATTAGACATAAAATTGTGGGCATCCTTACAGGCGGCGGGGTCTGGGCGGGTGCAGTGGGCGCAGGTGTTTCCCCCGCTATGCTCCTGGCATATACGCACTTTGCACCAGCCTGCCTTTGTATTTTCTTTGCAGCCTGGGCATTGACCTTTCTGGTATTTACGGCATGCGCCGCAGTATAAGCCACACGCGGCTACGAGTTCTGGGTTTCCTTGCATGGTATGCTCCTTATAGTAGACAATGATTTTGCGCGAAAGACCATGCGCTCACAAGTAATATTGCCAAATGAAAAGTTTTTTGGGGAAAAGGGTGGGGGCTTGGGGGAGGGAAAAACCCCTTTTTTACAACAAAGGTGTTTTTACCTCCCCCAATTCTCTCCTATGCTACGCTTTACAACGCTTTAACGTG
>CAZPTC010000217.1:0-4462 GCA_964589455.1 uncultured Desulfovibrionaceae bacterium
GCAGGGCATAAGAAGGTGTGCAGCACACAACTGTTGCGCCAAAGTCGCGCATAAGCTGCACCTGGCGCTTGGTAGAACCGCCAGAAACAGGGATAGCAGTGGCGCCCAGGCGTTCTGCGCCATAGTGCGCACCAAGGCCACCTGTGAACAGGCCATAGCCGTACGCAATATGCAAGGAATCTTGAGCGGTTATGCCAGCCATAGCAAAGGAACGGGCAACCATTTCTGCCCAGTTGTCAATATCGCGCTTGGTGTAACCAACTACTGTTGCGGTGCCTGTGGTACCACTGGAGCAGTGAAGGCGCACAATGTTTTCGCGCGGAACAGCAAAAAGGCCATAGGGATAATTATTGCGCAAATCCTGCTTTTCTGTAAAGGGCAGCAAGCGAATATCAGCAAGTGAACGTATATCAGAAGGCTTTACACCAATTTCGTCAAATCGACGGTGATAAAAAGGCACATTAGCATAAAGGCGTTCACAGAGAGATTTTAAACGGCGTAGTTGTAAGGCTTCCAGCTCCTCACGCGGGAGGGTTTCTTTTTCGGGATTGAACATCATAAAAAATTGCTCCTCAAAAGCATGTTGCGCTTGCGCCAAAGCGAATTTGCGGCGCGTTTATTATGTTCGCGCATTTTGGCAAGAAGGTCAAGAAAAGTGTGTGCGCTGTTTATGCACAAATGCCAACTAAATAAGTGTACTATAGTAATAGTAAGTTTCTGTTACAAAAAATAACGTACTAAAATTCTAACGAATTAACAGGAAAAGATAATGTGCTTGACAAAAAATAGCAATATAAGCCATACTCTTACCATACGAAAGTGTCATAATGAAATCTATTGGAGGAGAACAGTATGGCGGATGATGTAGTTATTGACCGAGGGCAGAGTAAGCTTTCGGACTTGTGGACAAAAGAGGATTACCTTGCTATCTGGCTGGGCTTTTTCCTTTTATTTATTGCGTATCTTACTTTTGGGCAGGTAAGCCCAGCTTTAACCGAAAAAATGCCCCAGTATGCTGCAGTAATGACTGAACAGGAAAATTTTCCTATTAAAACAGTCGAATACTATCAAGCGGAAGATGCAAAGGCAAAATTGAGAGGAAGCGATAGCCCCGCCGCCAAATTTATTGCTCCTTATTTGAAAACGCCTGCGCGCTGGAAAACAAATCCCATAGAGTCTTTATACCTTTCTGCTGCTGATGCAGAAGCCATAAGCGCCAAAGCGCGCCCAATCGCAGATGAGGCCAAAGCCAGCGCGGAAGCTGCTCTTGCTACTGCCATTGAGGCGCAAAAAGCAGCGGCTGCTTTGGAGTATAAAGACCTGCCCCTTAATGAACAGGCCACAGCGCAAATAGAAGCCTGGCGCGATGCTAAGTTAAAAGCGGATGCTGCAGAAGCCAAGGCCAATGTTAAGCCATATAATCTTCTTCCAGGCATGCTTGTGCTGGGTGTAGTGCTGGCTCTTCTTTTTGGTGTGGGCGCTGCCGCTATGGGCATTAATCCTAAAAAATTTCTTGTAGGCTTCATAGGTGTATACCTGCTTTGTATAGTGGCTAATATTTTGGGTAACCAGAGCGACTTGCGCCACTATGGCTTTAATGCAGAAATATTTTCCATTGCAGTAGGTATGCTTATTGCCAATACTATTGGTACACCTAGGTGGGTTATGCCTGCCGTACAGGTGGAGTTTTATATTAAAACAGGCCTTGTTGTACTTGGTGCAGAAGTACTTTTTGATAAAATACTGGCCATTGGCACACCCGGTATTTTTGTTGCGTGGGTTGTAACACCTATTGTGCTTGTTTCTACCTATATTTTTGGGCAGAAGGTACTAAAAATTCCTTCAAAGACATTAAATATTGTTATATCTTCCGATATGTCCGTGTGCGGCACTTCTGCAGCTATTGCCACAGCCGCTGCCTGCCGCGCGAAAAAGGAAGAGCTCACGCTTTCCATTGGCCTTTCTCTTACGTTTACAGCTTTGATGATGATTTTTCAGCCCATGTTCATCAAAGCGTTTTTCCCGGAAACTATCAATGGCATGTCCAGCGCTATTCTTGGCGGCGCATGGATAGGCGGTACTATTGACTCAACTGGTGCAGTGGCCGCAGCCGGCGCTGTACTTGGGGATAAAGGCATTTATGTGGCCGCCACTGTAAAAATGATACAGAACATTCTTATTGGTGTAACGGCATTTTTTGTAGCTGTATACTGGACGGCCCGTGTGGATAATATACCCGGCCAGCGTGTAAGTGCTATGGAAATATGGCACCGTTTCCCCAAGTTTGTGCTGGGCTTTGTGGGGGCCTCTATTATATTCTCCGTGCTCAGCGGCAGTTTGGGCCCGGATATGAGTAATGCCCTTATTACTGACGGTGTAAACAAAATGACAGTTCCCCTGCGGGGCTGGTGTTTTGCCCTAGCCTTTATTTCTATTGGCCTTGCAACCAATTTCCGCGAACTTACCCACTACTTTAAAGGCGGTAAGCCGGTTATTTTATACGCATGCGGGCAAACCCTGAACCTGTGCCTTACTCTGCTTATGGCGTATATTATGTTCTATCTGGTCTTCCCGGATATCACGGCGAATATCTAATGCCAGACCAAAAGCCTCGCATACGGGCATGGGCCCAACTGATTGCGGGTATTGCGGTTTTATTGCTCATTATCTATGTGCTTGCCCCTCTGGGCCTGGATGCTACCCCTTTGGGGCAGTACCGGGCCATAGAGGAGGAGTACGGTGTGGATAATGCCCAGCTTTACTACTCCAATGTACCTGTTGTGCCAAAGGCAGAAAAAGCTATGCGGGAGGCTGTGCGTAAGGCGCAGAAATAAAAGGGGTTAGAGTTTACTCTGGAGAAAAAATGCCAGCAGAAGCATTTTTTCCTTGACGAAAAGGCTAATCCTAGGTACATATCCTCTTGTCACATTCCCCGATAGCTCAATCGGCAGAGCGGGTGACTGTTAATCACTAGGTTGGCGGTTCAAGTCCGTCTCGGGGAGCCATAAAATCAAGGGTTCTCAGCGAAAGCTGGGAACCCCTTTTTTTTGGACATACAAGTTTGGTCATACAGGGGCTCCTTTGTGGGTAGGATAAAATGCAGTTCAGGCAGACTTTCTACCGTGGCTTTTTTCTGTTTATCCATAACGTGCTGGTCGTGTGTAAGAACCATTGTGGGCGTGGTGTGTCCCATGAGTTTTGCCACTGTGTCTACATCTTCCCAACGCAGCCTAAAAAGCTCAGAATCTCCAACGCGCATTCCAAACTGGGAACCTAAAAGGATAACCCGCTGGATATGTGGCGGAGAAACTGCAAGAAGACGATCCAGTTCTTCTGGTGTTGGCGGAATGAATTTTTCCGTATCCAGAGCAGGGAGTTTGGGAAAACGTGGCATTTCTTCCACGTGGCCGTTTTCATAGCACCAGTTGAAAAAACGCTTAACCGCATTCATTCTGTGACGTACAGTTGTTCCCTTCACGCCGCGCTTGCAGCTTTACATGGATGCCGCCCAGGATGTTCTGCGCGGGGTTTCTGACCTGGCAATAGTCACCCAGGCGGAGTATGACCCGTTATTACGATTTGAACCGTGGTATCAAACCACACAATATCTTATATGCGCAAAGGATCACGATATTCCTCTTCCTGAACATATAGACTTTGAATTTCTATCTGCCTTCAGGCTCATTGTCCCACAAATAGACACCTATCAAAATAATGAGCTGGAAACACTTTTTCAGCAGTATGGCAAGAAGTTTTACCCATTCAAAAGGGTAAAATATTTTGCAAGTGTTTTATCTATGGTGCAGTACGGTCTTGGATACGGCATTGTTAATGAAGTATCTGTAATAAATAAATACAGCTTCAGGGCACAACCTATTTCACACCTGCTTCCACCACGCTGCTTTGGTATCTTGTCGCACTCTGAAACTGCGCTTTCACAAAATGCCAAAACCGCTTACGCAGTGATGCAAAGTTTGAAGCAAAACTTTTCCGCTGAGGGCCTGAACCCATAGTGGCGATTTGCAGGCCGTCCAGACGTTTTAAATGTAATGGCAGCCCCTGTTGTTCTTGCAACAGGGGCTGCCATTTGGGTTAAAAGTCAAAGCGGAACAAGGCCTGCACGCCGTGTCCAGTGCGATGGCTTGAGGTTTTGAAGTTGTAGTTCAGGCCAAACGCGGTGCTGCCTTTTTTTACATCAAAGCCAAGGGTGGCGTCAAAGGTTGCGGCATCAACCACGCGGGTTTGCAGGTTGTTGGCGGTAAAATTGACGCCAGTCAGGCGGGTTTCCTGTTTGGCTTTCAGATTGCCCGTGGCAAGGACAACGCCAAGGTCAAGCTGCGGGGTGATGGTCCACTCGTCCTTTTTGATTTCTTTTGAGAATGTCACGCCAATGGGGAATGTCCAGAGGTTCTGGGTTTTGGTGCTGGTGTTCCACACGTGTTCGCCAATGGCGTTTTTAATG
>CAZPTC010000218.1:0-4450 GCA_964589455.1 uncultured Desulfovibrionaceae bacterium
GAGTTGACTATCCATAGCATGGATGTGCCTAAGCATGCACATAATAAGTGCAAATGCATGCTCTGCCGTAGCCCGTGTTGGCGCATCAGGAGTATTTGCCACCTGTATCCCTTGCGCTTTTGCGGCAACAAGGTCCACATTATCCATGCCAACGCCACAACGCGAAATTACTTTTAGGTCTGGGTGTGCTTGCATGACCTTTTTCGTTATGGGTTCTGTTCCTGCAATAAGGGCATCAAAACCTACAAGTAAGTTTAATATTTCTTCTTCTGTAAGAGTTCGTGCATACGGATTCAGAGAATAAGAAATACCTGCTTCAGTCAACATTTCTAGCGGTTTTTGGCTATATTGGGCAAAGCTAGAGGTAGTAATAAGAACATGCATAGGTGTACTATCCCTGGTTAGTTTTTAACGCTTTATACGCGGCTTCTGCAATTTTAAAATCACTCTCTGTATCTATATCAAACGCTTCATACTTACTCATCTCAAACATTCTTGGCTTTAAGCCCACACGTCTGTTATGGGCATTTTTAAATGATGTTTGCGAAAATATATAAATATTGCTATTCTCTTCATATAACACAGGCAAATCTTGTGTATTAAGTAAGATATTAACATTATGATTAACAGCATGTCCATCTGGACTATATAGTCGCGTCTGCAATGGAGTAACAGAAAAAAGAGAATCAAAAAAATTTAGATGCAGAAAATACTCCTTCACTGCACATGTTATTGTTTCAGCCGTAAGCAGTGGATTTGTTGCATGTGTTTGTACAAAATGCTCATATTGGGGAAGGCGCTTAAGGTCATATTCCAGAATAGCATTCATAGGGATAGCGTGCCCCTGTAAGGAAATAGGCCGCTCATGTATGAGAACTTTTGAAAACGTCTTGGCAAGTGCAACAATTTTTTCGCAATCAGTATTAATAACAATTTTTTCTATTTCACTACACTTTTCAAGTTCTGATAACACATACGTACAGAGCGGTTTATTATTAAAAGCGCGCATGTTTTTTCCAATAACTCTTTCTGACTGGCCTTTCATTGGCAAGAGTGCGACAATACGGTGCATACTACCCCTTTAACTACTTTTTACTAATGCCATGATAAATTTCATCCATAACTCTAAGTATACCTTGTCCCAAATCTGTAGCAAGTTTTGGAGACATTTTTTTCCCAACCTTAGGCATAAAACTATAGGGGGTTATTTCATAGTGCGTATTCTCTGGTGTGTTTTCATATTGAATATCTATTTTTTTTCCTAATATTTCCGCAATCATACCAAAGAGATCATGGACTCGCATAGGCTGACTGCCTGTAAGCACAATATTTTCATTAGCGTATTCTGGTGCTAAAACTTCTACAGTACAACGCGCTGCATCTTCAACATGTATATATTCACGTAATGCATTAGGCACACCATAATAGCAAATTTTTCCCACAGTCATAGCATCATGAACAAATTTATAGATACCATTACGCATATCAGCACGAGGCCCATATACAGATCCATAACGTAATATTGTATAATCTAATGCAAACTGTTCATGGTATTCTTCAATAAACAATTCACATGCCTGTTTGGAGCATCTGTACAATCCGCCATGCTTACCATAAACATATAGTGAGCTTGCAAATATATAACGCTTTATATGGAATTTTCTACAAGCTTCTAAAATGTATGTATTGCCAAGTATATTTACTTTTGCTGTGTCAACTGGTAGTTTGTTCGCATCAGCCAGATCTGCAATACCGGCAAAGTTAAACACCATATCGGCTTCTTCTATTGCAGATTCTATAAAAAGAGGATCAAGAATATCCCCAATCAACATGGTCTGGCCAGGTAATAGTTAAGGCGAAGGCTTGCAATCTGCAATAAGAAAAGAGTTAGATGCCTCTGTAAGTTTATCACAGATATGTGAGCCTAAAAAGCCAGCACCACCAAATACAGTAAGTTTCATGATACTATTTTGACCTTAAATAAGCGGCCGTTTGCTGCTTTCTAGCAGAAAAACAGTGTCTATTCCATACGCAATAAATAAGTAGCCCTCACGTATTTTTGCCTGGATTTCGCTTTCATTGGGACTTACAATGTGCAAACCCATAGGAATATTATACTTTACTGCTTTTTTTTGAATTTGTGCCAAAGCTTGCACCACTTTTTCATGGGAAAGCTGCCCCATCACGCCCAGTGAGCCAGATAAATCATACGGCCCCACCATTATAGCATCCAGGCGCGGGTGACTAAGAATTTCATCTAAATTATCAACTGCACGGATATGCTCTATCTGGGCCACCAGAAAAACATCCTTTGCTACAGAATTGCAATACGCATCAAAATCTTGCCCAAATGTGTTGGCTACACAAAACCCCACACCGCGCTTGCCTCCCTGATCAGGATATAAGCAGAAGCCTATGGCTTTATCCAAATCTTCGCGCGTTTCAATCATTGGAAAAATAATACCCTGGGCACCACTATCAAGCGCTGCCTTGCAGTCTTGACGGCAAATTTCTCCCAGACGGGCAAAGGGTAATGCCCCACCTTCAAGTATGGCACGGAATAAATCTGGCAGTAAGTGTCGGCTTATTGCACCATGCTCTAAATCTACGGCAACCCAATCATAACCGGCTTTTGCCAGCAAATTGGCACTGTCTGGGCATGGCATCTGTACCCAAGACCCCACAGTAGCCTTCCGTTTAACTATATTGTCGCGTAATGTCTGTAAATTCACTAAAATACCCCATATTTATACAAAGCAGGCAGACTACTTGCCATACTGCAGAAAAGACTACGCTTTAAACTATACTCTTACAGGTGTGCCTCTTGGGCTCTGGTAGCATCCAGTAGCAAATGCCACTTTATTCCATATTTTCAGTGTGATATGCTGTTTTATCGGTAAAGTCTTGAAGTTTTTGCTTTGTACCAAAAAAAGATCTACACGCTATAGCGGAGTACAGGCAATAAACCCCTTTCGCTGGTATCTTTTTGTACCATTATACATAAAAGACCAAAGAGCAAAAAACCGAGCGATCCGCTAAGTTAATCGCTTTTACATATACATATAACAAATTTTTTATATTATTTTTGCAAAAATTCGGAATCTAACAATCAATTTTTTTTACTCTGCAATACGCCACACACTTTGTCAAGTGCTCACTAAAAAAAATACAATCCTTTGTATTTTATAACAATAAAAACTTAATCTATAGGAAGTGGTAGCTTTAAGAACCACTATAAACTGCTATTTTCTTTAAAAAAAATGCATAAAGTCAACTTATCTGGTAAGTTAACTTTATGCATTGCCTCGCTAAAGCACAACAAAGCGCTTTACATATTATGCCTGCTCATACGCGGGAGGCGGGCCATACTTATTGGCAAAAGGATTGCTGGCATACAGACACCAAATAAACACCACAAATATGCCAATGATAGTGATATAGGTAAGTTGCCACCAGCCAGACTTACCCCTGTCATGCAGGCGGCGCGTTGTGACAGTAATAGAAGGGATAAAGAGCGCTAAACCTATCATGTGCACAAGGCCAAAGTAGGAAGGCACGGTTTGGCCTTGCATAATTTGCTGGGCAGTGGGAAAAACCTCTGGCCCGAATATTTTAAAGTCAATAGTGGAAGCCAGTACTCCCATAAAAGATGCAAAAACCATAAAAATAAGAAATTCAGACCTGTCTGCCCTGCCCTGTGCAGAAAAGTAATGGACCAAGCTCCACTTGATATATTGCAGTGGGTTCATTCAGGGTCTCCGTATTGGTTTGGCTCTTGTTGCGAAGGCTTTGTCATAAAATACAAATAGGGCAGATAACAAACAAACAGCGTGACAAAGCCGAAAATGAGTATAATCATTAGCGTTGTTAAACTCGTTGCCGAGTTAGCCAAGGATGCCTGCAAAGAAATCATGAAACCGGAGGCTATTATACCCAGCAGAAAAACAAAAACAAAACAAAGTACTGCCCCGAGAAGAAGGCAAATAAAAAACCACCAGCCAGATTTGCCTACATCATGGAAGCGCCTTACCATTACAGCCACGCTTGGCAAAAAGAGTGCAAGGCCAACTAACTGGGAAATACCAATACCACTGCCAGCGCGTAAAGGGGAAATGCCAAGCAAAGTTGCATCTACAGCAGAAGCCACTATACCTATCAGTGCAGCAAAAAGTGCAAACCACCAGTATTCAGAGCGGGTGGCCCTGCCACTAAAAACCACATACTTTTTCAGACAAGTTTTTACTGAAGTGCCAAAATCCATAATGAGCCTCCATGACTTTTTTATAACATTAGTAGCAGTAAAGGATACTTGTCAATAACAGAAAAACCTGCAAATAGCCATACCATAGTGCTTCCCACTTTACTTAGGGGAACTTCTTTTCACAAGTCACTACCAAAGTTTCTCACTTGGGCGTATCTTCCCTTCTGTTTCCCACTGCATGGTACACCC
>CAZPTC010000219.1:0-4449 GCA_964589455.1 uncultured Desulfovibrionaceae bacterium
AAGAGCCCGCCAGCCACCTTCATGCAGGGTATAACGGCCGGTGTGCATGGCACGGCGGCAGGGAATAGTGGGCAGACCTTCAATGTACATTTCTTCAAAAAGTACCCCTTCTCTGGCAAAACGATCCATGTTGGGTGTTTTAATCCAACTGTTTCCGTAACAGCCAAGGTAATTGTACTGCAAGGAGTCAAACATTACCACAATCGCATTTTTTATCATATAAAACCTCCACAAGTTTCCCTTGTCTATGCAAGTGGTGTTCCACAAGCTATCTAGCTGGAAAAAATGGATTAAAAAATTTTATCACACAATATTGTACGATAATAAGACAATTTTTCTTACTTGACAGAATGATTTTCGTACAGTAGTGAGAGTATGCATGATTTTGAGGCATACCTATGATACCCGAACATTTTTTTATAGAAGCGGGAAACCGCATTTGCTCATATTTGGAACTAGATAAAGCATTACGCAGCTTTTTTGACTATATCCGCGGGTATATCCCTGTGCGCCAGATTGGCCTTGTACTTGGGGATGTAAGTGGAGATGCCCAATACTTGCATGTGGTGGCATGGGCAACAGAAAACCACGCAGTGCTAAACAATAATTCTAATATTGATAATTACCTTTACAGCACTATTTTCGCTCAGCCAGAGATGCTCACAGTGGTGGAAGAGTTGCATGGTGATATTGACGAATGGCCCATTGTGGTGAATGACTCCCATTTTAAGATGGAGCCACCGTTTGTAGCGCTTCGGCTACAGGAAAAAGGCCGCCAGCGTGGTGGCATGATTTTTTTGCTTAAAAACGGCACCCATCTTACCCCAGACCAGTTGCAAATGATAAAGGGCCTGCACGCACCAGCCCTTATTGCCTTTGCGAATTGCTTGAATTTTATGGAGCTTACGCGCCTGCGCGAAAAGCTTACCCAGGAAAACCTTACCCTTCAGAACAAGCTGGAACTGCTTTCCTCTAACCAGATGATTGGCAGTAGCCGCGCCATTAAAGCGGTGCTTGCGCAAATACGCTCTGTGGCGGCTTTGCCTACAGGGGTGCTTATTACAGGGGAAAGCGGCACAGGCAAGGAAGTAGCGGCGCGGCTTATCCATGCGCTTTCTAAAAGGGCAGACCAGCCTTTTATCGCAATTAACTGCGGGGCCATACCAGAAAATTTGGTGGAATCAGAGCTTTTTGGTTATGAAAAAGGGGCCTTCACAGGTTCCTATAAAAGCCATAAAGGGAAGTTTGAAAGAGCGGAAGGGGGTACCCTTTTTCTGGATGAAATAGCAGAGCTGCCCCTTGCTGCCCAGGTAAAATTGCTGCGTGTTGTGCAGGAGAAAAAAATTGAGCGTATTGGCGGGGAAAAAAGCATACCTATTGATGTGCGCATTATAGCTGCCACAAACCAAAACCTGGAAAACATGGTGCAGGAAAAAAGGTTCCGGGATGATTTGTTCTATAGGCTCTCAGTTTTTGTGCTGAATATGCCCCCTTTGCGTGAGCGCAGGGAGGATATTCCTTTTTTAGCGGCCCACTTTCTCAGGCTTAAGGCAGAGCAGCTTAATATTGCCCATGTACCCCTGCTTACCAAAGAAAGTATGGCAGTGCTCAGCAAAATGCCTTGGCCGGGTAATGTGCGGGAATTAGAAAACTTTATTGAACGCCAGCTTGTTAATGCCACTGTGCAAAAAAGCAAAATGCTGGATATCCAGCCAGAAGCTCCGCTTAATGAAGACGCGGATATACACTGTACAGCGGAAGAAGCCCTAGCTATTTACCTGAACAGGCTTTTTGTGCAGACGCATGGGAAAATAAGCGGCAAAAACAGTGTGGCCTCTATTTCGGGCTTAAGCAGAGATACGGTATATAGGTATAAAAAGAAATACGGGCTGGGGTAAATTATACTCTGCCCTTTCCCGTGTCTCTAAGTCTGGGCGTCTGGGTTTCACTCATTCTCGCTGGAAGCCCGTGTGACTTCCAAAATGCCTTCCACAGTGCGCAGTTTATCCATTGTTTGGTAAAGCTGCGCTACATCGCGCACTTCCACAGTGGCTTCCATATCGCTTTTGCCATCTGGCAAAGAATACACGGAAAGGCTGTCTATATTAATATCTTCTTCAGAAAATACAGCCGCAATTTTTGCCAGTATCCCCTTGGCATTGCGTGTGATAATATGTATTTTTGCCGGGAAGGGTTTGCTTTCTCCCTTGCTCCAGTTTACAGAAATAAGGCGTTCAGATTCTAAAGTTTGTATGTGGGGGCAGTGGGCTGTGTGGATAATAACCCCGCGGCCGCGGCTTATAAAACCCACAATGGGGTCGCCTGGCAAGGGGTTGCAGCAGCGGGCAAAATGCACCAACATATCGTCCAGCCCCTGTATGGTAATGCCTTCCTGCGCGGGGGCGGCCGTGCCCTTTGGCACAGGCGTAATGGGGGTTATGGGGTCGCCATCGTCCTGGTTATTATGGTTTGCGGGCTGGGTAATAGTTAAGTAGCGGGATAACAGGCGTTTGGGCGTGTGCCTGGCATAGCCCACTGCCGCGTACATTTCTTCCACAGAGCCGAACGAAAATTCCTGCAAAAGCAGTTGTATGGAGCTATCCTTTACAGCTTTGGCAAGGTTAACCCCCATTTTCCGGCCTTCTTTTTCCAGCATTTCGCGGCCTAAGTCTACAGCCGCGCCACGTTCCTGCGTGCGCAAAAAGTGCTGTATTCTGCTTCTGGCTTTAGATGTTTTAACAAACTTCAGCCAGTCATGGTTAGGCCTGCGGTTTTTATCTGTAAGAATTTCTACTGTATCGCCGCTTTTAAGGGGTGTGGAAAGTGGGCATATTTTCCCGTTAACTTTTGCCCCTACACAGTGAAAGCCAATATCTGTATGGATAAGAAAGGCAAAGTCCAGTGGTGTTGCCCCTTCTGGCAGCTCCTTTACGGCACCCTTGGGGGTAAAGACGTACACTTCGTCCTTAAATAAATCCATTTTAAGGGACTGCATGAACTCTTTAGAGTCTGACTCGTCCTGCTGGCGCGCCATAATATCCCGCAGCCACTGGAATTGCGGGGAATCCTGTACAGAAAGCGCCCTGTCCCGCTCTTTGTATAACCAGTGGGAGGCCACCCCATGCTCTGCCATGCTGTGCATTTCTTCTGTGCGGATTTGTATTTCTACCCGCTCCCCTTCTGGGCCTATCACGGTGCTGTGCAAGCTTTGGTAGCCATTTGCCTTGGGCATGGAAATATAGTCTTTAAAACGGCCTGGTACGGGCCTCCACAGGGCGTGTACAAGGCCAAGCACGGCGTAGCAGTCTTTTACTTCTCCTACTATTACCCGGAAGGCAATAATATCGTGCATTTCATCCAAGCTTAAATCCTGCTGGGTCATTTTTTTGTAAATACTGTATTTGTGCTTAATGCGCCCAAAAACTCTGCCCTGTATGCCATTTGCCGCCATTATTTCTTCCAGACGGCTTATAACTTTGCTGATAAGCTGGCGTTCTTCCATCTGGTTTTCTTCTAACCAGTTACTAATCTGCGTGTAGGCATCTGGCATTAAATACCTGAAGCTCAGGTCTTCCAGTTCCAGCTTTATTCTGTGCAGGCCAAGCCTGTTGGCAAGGGGCGCGTAAATATCCATAGTTTCTTGCGCAATGGAAACCTGCTTATGCGGCTTTTGGAATTCCAGTGTGCGCATATTATGCTGCCTGTCTGCCAGTTTTACCAGTGGAACCCGCATATCGTGCGACATGGCCAATATCATTTTGCGTATGTTTTCTGCCTGCGCTTCTTCCTTGGTGTCAAAGCTCATCTGGCTTATTTTGGTCACACCGTCTACAATATCCGCCACTTGCTCACCAAAAAGGGTGTCCAGCTCTTCAATAGAGGCGCTGGTATCTTCTACTGTGTCATGCAGCAGGCCCGCCGCTACGGTGTGTTCATCAAAGCCCATTTCTGCAAGGGTAAACGCAACAGAGGCCGGGTGTGCAAAATACGGCTCTCCGGAAAGGCGCAACTGCCCGGCATGCGAAGCTGAAGAATACTCATACGCGCGCTTAACCATAGCTATATCCGCCTCCGCATTATGGGCGGTAAGCTCATTGGTAATGGCTTCCACAGGCGGAACAGGCGAGGCTGCACTGGGTATAGAGGGCGGTAGCACAATAACGGGTGTAGCCGGGGCTGGGGCGGCCTGTGCAGGTGTGGTAATGGGACTGGGTGTGTTTGGCATAGTTGCGGGCTTGTGTTTGGCTGGGTAGAGATAATCCCCAGACCCCTTTGGCAGGGAAGTGGTATGCGTGACAAAAAAAGCGCGTAGAAAGTTTTTTGGGGAGGGGTGGAGGGGGGTTTGGGGGAGGCGGGGAACCCTTTTTTTTAACAAAAAGGGTTCCCCGCCTCCCCCAACCGCATGCTACACCCCCCCGATCCCCCCCGCAGGTAAATTAAACAATCTGC
>CAZPTC010000220.1:0-4412 GCA_964589455.1 uncultured Desulfovibrionaceae bacterium
ACCAAGGGCATGGAACAGGCCCTGGATGATGTTGCCGAAGGCAAGGCCTGCTACCGGGAGGTAGTCGGTGCGGCCCACGCTCGGCTGGTGGAGGAACTGTCCGCTTTCACCGTCGCCACGGGTAAAGCCTGCCCCAAGTGCGGCAAGCCCATGCGCCACAAGGTGAAAGCACCGGGAAAGGACGGCAAGGGCGGCTATGATTTCTGGGGCTGCACCGGCTGGCCGGAGTGTAAAGGCGAACAACCTGCTGAATAATTACATATTAGGGCTGCTGCCTTGCTACAGGCAGCAGCAATTTTTTGTATTGAAGCATTGCTTGACAAAAGAAAAAATATGGACGAAAAAAAAATTGTCTACAAAAAAAGCAAACAAGAATGGAGAACGATTGCCATGCCGTCCACGGACATTTTTTGGAAAGCCTCAGTTGAAGAACTCAAGCAAGGCTTCACATTTAATCAGGAATCTCAGATATATACATGTCTCATCTGTGAAAAGGAATACGAAGAGGGAGTAATTTATCCTGTCGGTGATATTTTTCTATCAGCAAAAAAAGCGATCATCAATCATATTTTGGAAATACATGGCTCTCTTTTTGAATATTTCCTCAATATGGGGAAGGTATATACAGGTCTTACTGAACATCAAAGAGAACTCATGAAAATGTTTCATGAAGGGCTTTCAGATAAAGACATTGTTGACAGGACTGAAGCAACAAGCACATCAACAATAAGGAATCAGCGTTTTTCATTTAAGGAAAAATATAAGCAAGCTAAAATAATAGTAGCTATGTATGAACTACTCGATAGCTCAAAATATGAAAGATTAATTGATTTTCATAAGACAGCAACAAGTATTGATGAAAGGTATGCGATCACAGAAAAAGAGCGTGATAGTATACTTAGTACATATTTTGACAAAGATAACAATATGTTGGTTGGCGATTTTCCTTCAAAAGAAAAGAAAAAAATAGTCATATTACAGCATATAATGAATGAATTTGATGTTTCAAAAAAATATACTGAAAAAGATATTAATGAAATAATAAAAAAATTTTATGCAGATTATGCAACAATCAGGCGCTACTTCATACAGTACGGTTTTCTTGAAAGGAATACGTCGTGTACAGAATATTGGGTACGGCATGTTCGCAAAGTGATTTAAGTTCTTACTCATATGGTTACGGTAATATTTGCACTGCCTTGGCGCATAAGCAAGCGATACAGGGTTGCTTGCTCTAGCGATAGTGTTTTCTCTGCTCGAAAACGCACATAAAACTCGCTAACAGCTAGGGAGGTATACTGATTATGGACGATATTATGGCGGATGGTCACTCACAAAACAATGGAAATGTAGCTATGGGCATTGATCAAAATGGCTCTTCGCAACTTCCAGAACTTGAAGAAAAGGCACAGGAGATTACTGGTATGATGTTTGCGCTGTGTGAAAAGCGCATTCTCCACGAGCGAAGGACGCCAACCCCATCTGCTCTTGCCCTTGCTGCCTCAGCCGTTGCCGCGCAAAGTGCTCTTTCAGCTTTCATGAGCATAGAACGCATTACCGATTAACCCCAACTTGCCCACGGAAACGTGGGCTACGATACGTAGATTTTGTACACCTATTGGTGTCTTTTACCGCAATACAATGAGGAACATAATGAATTTAAAGAATAAACATCCTGAAGTATTTTTTCTATATGAACAGATTAAAGCAATTAGCAATGAGGAGATTGCAAAAAGTATTGTTTTTTCGGTATCTTTACCAATTACCGCGTCGATTGCCCAAAAAAGCGATTGGGTAAATTTTGTTGCCAATCAATTGCAGCAACAATTTGACGAGAAGACCATTATCAAAATAAGGCAGGGATGTTACTATGAATCAACTCAAACTTGTTTGAAAAAACATATTGATGGATATGAATGCCTGGATAAAAAAATCTATGACTGCACAAAAAAATGGTTGAAATCTCAATATGAAATTTCAAACAACCTTAATGATTTTGTGAACAGGGTGAATGAACGCTCACTCGGCTGGTATGTCAAAGATGAAATCTTACATACTAAATTTTTTGAATGTGAATGTCCGATGGTTCAAGGCATTGAAATATTAAGTTCAAAAGTGTGGTGCTATTGTTCTACAGGATACAGCAAACGCCTGTTTGAAGATGTATTTGACTGTACAGTGGATGTTGAACTTTTGGAAAGTATAAAAACAGGAAGTGACATATGCCTTATGAAAATCATCCCTTCCATCCCCCTTTTCGAAGGGTAACATTTTAGTATTACACAGTAATATTGAATACTTTGGTTAAAAAATTACTCGTGGAGTAGCACTTCACAGGCGAATTGGCACCTATAGGTAACTATGGCTCCAATGGGTGTACAAACACCCCGCTCGGAATGGCTATACTGCCTAAATGGCAGGAAAGCAGACAAACCCAAAAGCCTTTGGCAGCGTCCTCCGCATCTTTCGGCGTGAAAAGGGGCTGACTCAGGAGCAACTCAGTGAGCGCGTGGATGTCGTGCGCTCTTTTATTTGTTCACTGGAAAACGGTAAAAAGCAGCCCAGCTTTGATATGCTTTTCCGCTTGGCGGCTGCCCTTGGCGTCAAGCCGGGACAACTGGTAGACGCAGCGGCGGACGAGATGCAGCGCCAGGCAGCGCGCAAACTATCCCGTTGATTTTCTGCTTCTCTTTCTTGCACCTCTCCCTATTTCCCACAATTCGGCGGCAATCCACTGCATGTGTCTCCTACGTCTTGGAAGCGATTTTCTGTCTTCGCTTTTTCTCCCCACGCGGGCGGGAGGGCGGGAGTCAGGCACGGCGGTTTCCCGCCGGGCCTTTTGCCTCCTGTGTTTTTTGCGTTTTTGGGTGAACAGCCGGGCCATGAGGGCGGCTGTTCGCGCCGCGTCCAGTTTCAGGATAACTCTCCGAACGTGCGGCCCTTGCCCCCGGCATGGCCGGAAAGCTCCAGCCATGCCGTTGTGCTGGGTGTAAAGGCTCATGCCGCTATGACTGCCTTGTCCGCTCCGGTGGGCCTGGCCGCAAGGATAGGTTCAAGTTGCCGCTCCGGCAAGTGCAGGAACACGCCGCCGATTTCTTCAAGCTCAATGGCCCGGTCATAGTTCGGCGCGTCCTGGGCGCTGCGGGTGATGGCATTGGTCAGGCCGTAGTGGGTCAAATCACCGTCCGTGATGAGGTGGCGCAAGATATTGTCCTGCTCGTCTTGGGTGAGGCTGTAGGACTTGCCCAACACCTTGACGCTCTGCTCAACGTGGCCGGTGATGGGGCGGCCATTGGCGGCCTGCATCTTGTTCACCAGCTCTTGCAAGTTTTCCCGGCTTACCATTTGGCGCACGGCGTCCCGCGTTGCCAGAGCAAAGGCGCGGGCGTCCGCCTGCTGCGCCTCCTGCGATAGGGCGAACAAAGAGCCGTTGCCTTGCCTGCCGCCTACATGGCGCGTCGTAAAAGAACCAAGGGAGCGCGGCAAAATCAGACCGTTAGTGCAAGCCAGGGTGTAGGCAAGAAAGCTGATTTCCCGGCAGCCGTAACCCACTTCGGAGTTCTTCAGCACAAGGCCCGCCTTCACTACTTCGCCCACCTGTCGCCCCTGGCGGTTGATGGGGAATTCCATTTCCAACCCTTCAAAAGTCAGTTGCACATACATGCGGCGCTCGGTGATTTCGGAACTCTGCACTTCTACAGTGGTGCCGTCGCGCTTTCCGGCCTCCATCAGCACAGGAAAAACCGTCATCAAAAATTCGTGGTTATCAAGGCGCTTGTACTTGTCGGACAGCACAGCGCGGGCGTTGCCGTCCAGCGTGCGCACCATGCGGGATACGCCTTGTTCGCTTTCCTGCCGCAACCATTCGTTGACGTTGTAGGAAAGCAGGGCCGGGGCTTCGGCGCGCATGCGCTCGTAATAACGACCCGGAATGTTGAGGCGGCTTGCAAGGGTGTCGTGCCCGGTTTCGGTGAGGGGGAAGGCTTCAAGTTCACCCTTCACGGCAAGGGCGGGGGAAAGGGCGTCATGCGCTCGCATTTCCATCTGGCCGGAGGGCACAATAAGATCATGCTGCGCGTTGCTCTGCCGTTCAACTTCAAGGGCCAGTTCGTGAAGGGTCTTGCCGGTAATCATGGTTTTTACTCCTTGGCGTTTGTGCCTTACCGCCCCGGAGAACCTTTCCCCGGCGGCGGGAGGGGGCATTTGCCTTTGTGGCTGCCCCCTCCCACGCCAGGGAAAGGTCATTTGTCAGATAGCGAAGCCTACCGCACGGCTTTACACGCGCTTGCCGCGTCTGGCGGGCCGAACCGGCTGTAGGGGGGAATGGAGTGTGACAAACGCAAGGAGAGAGGCCGCAGGGCGCGGAAGGGAGGGAACGCAGTGGACGAACCTGCACAAGCCCGCAGGCCGAA
>CAZPTC010000221.1:0-4404 GCA_964589455.1 uncultured Desulfovibrionaceae bacterium
CCCCTTGCCAATATTCTGAAGGAACACCTTTCCGGTAAGCGTTTTAAAAACACGCTGGCTTGCCGTGTTACCTGCGGAACTACCACTGCCCTGCAAGACCTCACCTCCCCCCTGCCTGCCTGCGAAAGCGGCTTAAAGCTGGAGCCAATCAGCCCGGACTCCCCAGAAGGTTTAGAGCTTTTGCGTCACTCCACCGCGCATATTATGGCGGCTGCCGTGCAACAGCTTTTCCCGGATGTAAAGGTTACCATTGGTCCTTCTATAGACACCGGCTTTTATTACGACTTTGACGCCCCCAAGCCCTTTACCCCGGAAAATTTTGAGGCCATAGAAAAAGAAATGGCCCGCATTGCCGGCCTTGCAGAGCCTTTTACCCGCTCTGAACTGCCAGTAGATGAAGCTATTGCCTTGTTTACCCAAAAAGGTGAACCCTATAAGGTAGAGCTTATTACAGACTTAAAGGCCAAGGGCGAAACCAAGGTTTCCCTGTACGAAAGCGCAGGCTTTTTAGATTTATGCCGCGGGCCCCATATTCCCCACACAGGTTTTGTAAAAGCCTTTAAGCTTATGTCTGTGGCAGGTGCCTATTGGCGCGGGGATGAAAAAAACGCCATGCTTTCACGCATTTACGGCACAGCCTTTGCGGATGAAAAAGCCCTGAAAGATCACCTTACCCAGATTGAAGAAGCCAAAAAGCGCGACCACCGTAAACTTGGCAAAGAGCTGGATCTTTTTGCATTCCACGAAGATGTAGCCCCTGGTATGGTGTTCTGGCTGCCCAAAGGCATGATGCTGCGCACCATTTTAGAAGATTTTCTGCGCCGCGAACACTTAAAGCGCGGTTATGAAATTGTGGCTGGCCCACAGGTTTTGCGCCGCGAATTGTGGGAAAAATCTGGCCATTATGGCACATACCGCGAAAATATGTATTTCACGGAAATAGAAGGGGATGTGCATGGCATAAAACCCATGAACTGCGTCTCCCACATGCTTATTTACGGCCAGCATTTGCGCTCTTACAGGGAATTGCCCCAGCGCTATTTTGAACTTGGCGTTGTACACCGCCACGAAAAATCGGGTGTGTTACACGGGCTTTTGCGCGTGCGCCAGTTCACCCAGGATGATGCCCATATTCTTTGTATGCCAGAACAACTTGAAGACGAAATTATTGGCGTTATGGGCCTTATAAGCGACCTTATGGGGCTTTTTGGCTTTGAATACCGCATTGTTATTTCTACACGCCCGGAAAAAAGCATTGGCTCTGATGAAGATTGGGAGCGCGCTACCAAGGCCCTTATACAGGCAGTAGAAAAAGTAGGCCGCCCCTATACCATTAATGAAGGCGACGGCGCTTTTTATGGCCCCAAAATTGATATTAAAGTTACAGACGCAATAGGCCGCGAATGGCAGCTTTCTACCAACCAGGTAGACTTTACCCTGCCAGACCGCTTTGACCTTGTGTATGTGGGGCAAGATGGCGAACGCCATCGCCCGGTTATGGTACACCGCGCTATTTTGGGCTCTTTGGAGCGCTTTATTGGTGTGCTGACTGAACACTATTCCGGGGCCTTCCCTGTATGGCTTACACCCGTGCAGGCGCGCATTCTTACAGTAACAGATGAGCATAATGCCTTTGCGGAACAAGCAAAAAAATATCTTACAGCAAATGGCATTCGCGTAGAAACAGATACGCGCAATGAAAAGCTTGGCTACAAAGTACGGGAAGCGCAACTTGCAAAAATCCCGTTCATTTTGGTAATTGGTGATAAAGAAGTACAGGAACAAGGCGTAACAGTGCGCCTACGCTCTGGAGAAGACGCGGGCCTCCATACATTGGATGCTTTTATTGAGCGCGTGAAAACCGAGAGTGCCGAACCCTTTAAACGAGGAGGGATGAGCTATAGCTTCGCCTAATGTTAAGCCTCGCCGCGAAGCGCCCCAAGACGGTGTGCGCCGGAACGAGCAGATACGCGCCCGCGATGTACGGGTTATTGGTGCTGAAGGGGAACAGTTAGGAATTTTAACGCGCCTTGACGCTTTGCAAATAGCCAAGGATGCGGGTCTGGATCTTGTAGAAGTGGCAGCCACGGCAGAACCGCCTGTTTGCCGCATTATGGATTTTGGCAAGTTTAAGTACGAACAGCAGAAAAAGAAACAAGAAGCCAAAAAGAACCAAGCGGTTGTCCAGATTAAAGAAATTAAGGTTCGCCCTAAAACAGATGACCATGACTATGAAACCAAAGTGCGCCATATACGCCGCTTTCTTGAAGATGGCGACCGCGTTAAGGTGACGGTTTTCTTCCGTGGGCGCGAAATTGTCCATAAAGATCGTGGCCAGGCCATTCTTGAGCGCGTGATTGAGGATGTGAAAGAGATCGGTAAAGTGGAGCAAGACCCCAGCGCAGAAGGCAGAACCCTGCAAATGCTGCTTGTGCCACTGCCAAAAAAGGTGTAGCCATACCCCCCATTTTATGCGTTTGAGCATAAAAAATTTGCTTGCTAAATAAACAAAAAAAGGGCAAAGTATCTCTTTGCCTTTTTATGGAATCCTTTTTGGAGGAATTATGCCCAAGATTAAGACCCGTCGTGCGGCTGCCAAGCGTTTTGAGGTTACAGGAAGCGGCAAATTTAAGCGTCGTCGCCAAAATTTGCGCCACATCCTGACCAAAAAAGACGCCACCCGTCGTATGCGCCTTGGTAAGGCCGCTATTGTGGACGCCACAAACGAAAAAGCTGTGCGCCGCATGTTGCCCTATGCCTAAACCGGTTTGAGTGTGCGCGTTTTGCACGCAAAGCGCGTTTTTGTGTCATGTATTTATTTTTCGACTAGAGGCTCAACAATCTCCGCCTGTAGCGAATATTGGAGGTATCCATGCGTGTTAAGAGAGGTTTAGCTGCCCACCGTAGGCACAAAAAATATTTGGATATGGCTAAAGGCTTCCGTGGAGGCCGCAGCCGTTTGTACCGCACTGCCCGTGAAGCAGTGGAACGTTCGCTTGCTTATTCCTTTGTGGGCCGCAAGCAAAGAAAACGCGATTTCCGTAAACTGTGGATTTTGCGTATTAATGCCGGCACCCGTCAGCACGGCCTTTCCTATTCCAAGTTTATCCATGGTCTGCAACTTGCCAATATCAACTTGAACCGTAAGATGTTGGCAGACCTTGCCGTGCGCGAAAAAGAAACTTTTGCCCTCATCGTGGGGCAAGCGAAGGCAGCTTTAGCAAAATAACGCTCGGGCTCCCCTTCTCTTTTGTTTTTGCCCCTCCAGCCCCCTTTTTTTGAGGGTCTGGAGGGTTTTTTCTTATAATGCAACTTTCCGGAAAAATTATGGAACTTTTGGATACCCTGCATTCCCTTGTGGAATCCTTAGAAAAGCGCCTGGAAAATGTGCGTTCCCTGCAAGATTTAGAGGCAGAACGTGTGGAGTTTTTGGGGCGCAAAGGTAAACTCTCTGCCCTTATGTCCCGCCTGCCAGAGCTTGCCGCCTCGGAGCGCGCCTCCTTTGGTCAGGCCAGCAATGCCGTGAAGGAACGCCTTACAGCGGCTATAGACGCCCACCGCGAAGCTTTGGAAAAAGCCAAAGAAGAAGCCCAGCTTGCCCGCTTTGACCCCTCTGTGCCTGGTCGCAAGCCTGCCCTTGGCACCCTGCACCCCATTACCCTGGTGATGGAAGAAGTGTGCTCCGTGTTCCAAAGCATGGGCTATGAAGTGGTTATTGGCCCGGAAGTGGATACAGACTTTCACTGCTTTGAGGCCCTTAACTTCCCGGCAGATCACCCTGCCCGCGATATGCAGGATACCCTTTTTATTTCAGATAAAGTTCTGCTGCGCACCCATACCTCCACCATGCAGGTGCGCACCATGCTGGAGCGCAAGCCCCCTGTTGCCGTTATTGCCCCGGGTAAAGTCTACAGGCGTGATTCTGATATTACCCATACCCCCATGTTTAACCAGATAGAAGGCCTGCTTGTGGATACCCACATTACCCTGGCAGACCTGCGCGGCACCCTTACCGCATTCCTGCGTGCCGTTTTTGGGGAAAAAACCCGCGTGCGCTTTCGCCCCAGCTTTTTTCCCTTTACAGAGCCAAGCGTAGAAGTGGATATTTCCTGCACTGCCTGTGGGGGAGAAGGCCATATTGGCAACGATATGTGCCGCGTGTGCAAAGGCTCCGGCTGGTTAGAAATTTTGGGCAGCGGTATGGTAGACCCTAATGTCTTTGCCGCTGTTGGCTATGACCCTGAAAAAGTCTCCGGCTTTGCCTTTGGTATGGGCGTGGAACGTGTGGCTATGCTCAAATACGGCATAGCTGACCTGCGCATGAACTTTGAAAACGACACCCGCTTTTTAGCCCAGTTTTAGGGGGGAGGAAGAGCTTTGGGGGGGGGGGGGGGGGGGGGGGGG
>CAZPTC010000222.1:0-4398 GCA_964589455.1 uncultured Desulfovibrionaceae bacterium
GCTTTTTAGCACCGGGTTCTGTGTTACAGCTAACCGTTATTGTTCTTAGTGGTTTGGCAACAACCCCGGCAACTGTTGTAGGTGCCACACTTGTAGCAGACCTTTCTTTGCCGCAGCACCGTGCCACGGCAGTTTCCCTTATGGTTGTTGTGCAAAATATTTTTGGCATGGCGCTTGGGCCGCTGCTTATGGGTATCATTGCAGATATGTTTTCTCTCACTACAGCAATACTTATTCTTTCATTTCTCTTTATTGTTTCTGGGGTACTATACTTTTTGGCTTCCAGAACCTATGTGCGCGATATGAAGAAAATGGAAAAGGTTATTGTGGAATTTTAGAACGGAACATTATATAATACATTAAACGTAACATGGCTGGATGACCTGTCAGCCAAACTGCTCAACCCCAAAGATGATGAATTTTGGGGTTGAGCTATTTTAAAAAGCCTAGGCAGTCTGTGCTTGAGCAAGGCACACCTTTTGGCTTTCTTTAAAATCCTTCTGCAGTAACTAAGCTGTCTATGGTCACAGGCATCCAGACGGATGACAAGCCCCTGTGTGTGCACCGCCACTTTTCCGGCAAAAAAAACTTCTTGCCATACAAAGAGAAGTGGGGTAAAAAAATTTGTTACACATCACACACACCTGTGGTGTTGCCCGGGGTCCTTTTGCATGGGCAAAAGGTGAAGGGTAAGGGCCTGCTGCTGTTTTGCAGGTAAAAACCCAGGTGGAGGCAAAACCCTTTTAGGAGAATAACCATGGCTTATGTCAGCATGAAGCAAATGCTGGAAACGGGTGTACACTTTGGCCACCCCACACGTCGCTGGAACCCCAAAATGCGCCCCTTTATTTTTGGCGCGCGTAATGGCATACATATTATTGACTTGCAGCAAACAGTCAAGCTGGTCCGCACCGCGCATGACGTTATTGTGGATACAGTGGCTAATGGCGGCAAAGTGCTGTTTGTGGGCACCAAGCGTCAGGCTCAGGAAGCTGTGTCTACAGAAGCTGCCCGCGCTGGTCAGCCCTGTGTTACAGAACGCTGGATGGGTGGCACACTCACCAACTTCACCACTATCCAAAAAAGCATTGACCGCCTGAAAAAGCTTGAAGCCATGTTTGCAGACGGCACCATAAACCGCTACCAGAAGAAAGAAATTCTTACCCGTCAGCGCGAACTTGATAAGCTGGAAGCAACCCTTGGCGGCATTAAAGATATGGATGGCCTGCCACAGCTTGCGTTTATTATTGACCCCTGCCGCGAAGAAATTGCGGTAAAAGAATGCCGCAAGCTTGGTATTCCAATTGTAGCAGTGACTGATACCAACTGCGACCCAGATGTTATCGACTACATTATCCCTGGTAATGATGACGCCATCCGCGCTATTAAGCTTTTTGTCAATGCCATGAGCGAAGCCTGCCTGGAAGGCGCTGCCATGCAAAAAGACGGTGGCAAGAGTGTAGAAAAGGAAATGCTGGCTAAAGAAGCCGGTGATAAGCTTGTTTCTAAACTTGCTGCTGAAGCTGAAGAAGAAGCCGAAGAATCTGAAGACGCATAATGCTTTTTGCGTTGTTATGAGAAGAATGCCGTACTGGCAAGGGAAAATATATGGAAATTACCGCTAAAATGGTGAAAGACCTGCGCGAAAAAACCGCCGCAGGCATGATGGACTGTAAAAAGGCCCTGGAAGAAGTTGCCGGTGATATGGAAAAAGCCGTAGACTGGCTGCGTCAAAAAGGTCTTTCTAAGGCCGCCAAGCGTGAAGGCCGCGCCACTTCTGAAGGCTGCATTGCCTGCCATGTCGTGGAAAACAAAAACGCAGTTCTTGTAGAACTGTGCTGCGAAACCGACTTTGTGACCCGTGGCGATACATTCCAAAACTTTGTGAAGGAAACCCTGCATAAGTTCCACGCTTCTGGCAAACACAGCCTGGAAAAGGACGATGTGCATGAATCCATAACCGCCGCTATTGCAACAACAGGTGAAAATATCACCCTTGGTAAAAGTGTGCGTTATGTGGCAGTAGAAAATGGCTATATTGGCAGCTATGTACACGCCAATGGTAAAATTGCTGTGCTTGTGGAAGTAACCGCCACCAAGCCTGCTACTCTTGCCAAGCCAGAATTTGTAGACTTCGTGAAAAACGTGGCCATGCAAATTGCCGCTGCCAACCCCCTTAGCCTGGACTCTGCAGACTTAGACCCGGCTCAGGTGGAGCGTGAGCGCGAAGTGTACCGCCAAAAAGCCCGCGAAGAGGGCAAGGCCGAAAATATTATAGAAAAAATTGCGGAAGGCGCTGTGCAAAAGTACTTTAAAGAAGTATGCCTGTTGGATCAGCCTTATATCCGTGACGATAAACAAAGCGTACGTGACCTTTTAAAGGCCACAAGCAAAGCCGTGGATGACACACTTGCTGTTACCCGCTTTGTGCGCGTACAACTTGGTGGGGAATAAACGCCTGGCCGTTAGGTTTTGAAAAGGGGGATTGCTTTCCCCCTTTTTTTTGGAACTTTTACTGGAAAAAATATGGAAACCCCGCAAGCACCTGTACTTCTTACTGCGCTTATTCTTACAAAGAATGCTGAGCGCTTGCTTGCAAACTGTCTGGACTCTCTGGCGTTTTGCGACGCTATTTTTGTGTTGGATTCCTTTAGTACAGATGCAACAGAAGCCATTGCCCGTGCCCACGGGGCGTATTTTGTGCAGAACCCGTGGCCAGGTTTTGCAGCCCAGGCTGCTTTTGGCCTTAACTGGCTTATGCAAAACGCGCCCACAAAATGGGTGCTGTATGTGGACTCTGACGAAATTTGCTCCCCAGCCTTGCGCCAAAGTGTGCAAAAAGCTGTGCAAACAAACACACAGGCATGGCAAATGCGCAGGGTAACATGGTATTATAACAGATTTTTAGAGCACGGGGATAAAGAAATACTATGCCGCCTTTTCAGGCCAGAAGCGGTAGAAGTGCAGGGCAATACCCATGTGGATTTTGCGCTTTGCAAAAATGAAACCGCTATAACAGGCGGGCAAAGCTCTGTGCAGGTATTGGAAGGCCCTTTGTGGCATTATGGATACACAGGTTTTTTCCAACATGTGGAAAAACTCAATCAATATGCGGAAAATGTAGCGGGTGAAATGCTGGCAAAAGGTAAAAAAGGGGGGCTTTTTTCTGGCCTTTTCCATGCATGGTGGCGGTTTTTGCATCAATACATTTTCCGCCTTGGTTTTTTAGATGGCAAGGCTGGCTTTTACCATGCATCACATGTGGCGTTTTATACGTTCTCCAAGTATATACGCATGGAAAAGGGAAACTGGAATTTTTAGGAAGGAAACAAAGGGTGGCAGCATGAAGAAATATTCGCGCATAATGCTTAAGTTGAGTGGTGAAGCTTTAGCAGGCGAAAAAGGTTTTGGTATTGACCCGGAAACAGTTTCCGCAATATGCCAGGAAGTAGCGGAAGTGGCGTCTCTTGGCATAGAAATAGCCATGGTTATTGGCGGGGGGAATATTTTCCGCGGTATTTCCAGCTCTGCAAAGGGTATGGACCGCGCAACCGCTGACTATATGGGCATGCTGGCCACTATATTAAACGCAATGGCCGTGCAGGATGCCCTGGAGCATTTAGGGTATCCAACACGTGTACTTTCTGCTATTGCCACTACAGAAGTCTGCGAACCGTACATACGCAGGCGGGCCTTGCGTCATATTGAAAAAGGGCGCATAGTGATTTGCGCAGCAGGTACGGGTAACCCCTACTTCACAACAGATACTGCTGCTGCTCTGCGTGCTATGGAGTTGAAGTGTGACGCGCTTATAAAAGCCACAAAGGTGGATGGCGTGTACGATAAGGACCCATTTAAACATGCAGATGCCACGCTTTTTGCCAACCTTACATACGAAGATACACTGCGCCGCCACTTAAAGGTTATGGATGCAACAGCCATAACCCTTGCACAGGAAAACAACATGCCTATTATTGTTTGCAGCATGTTTGGCGGTATTATTAAGCGCATTGTAACAGGGGAAGGGGGCGGAACTCTCGTCACAGGTGAATAGCGGGTGGGTAGCAGGCAAGCACTGCGTATATCCGTTGCAGAATTGAGGGAATAGCGTTTCTATTCTTGTATTAATTTCGGAGGAATTATGGATAAAGATACATTACTGCTGGATGCAGAAGAGCGCATGGAAAAAGCCCTTGTTGCTCTGGAAAAAGATTTTACCAAGCTGCGCACTGGTCGCGCCTCTGCCAGCCTTGTGGAAGATATTAAGGCAGAATATTACGGCACACTTACGGCTTTGCCGCAAATGGCCTCTATTGCCGTGCCAGACAGCCGCACAATTACCATTCAGCCTTGGGATAAAGGCGCTTTTGGCCCTGTTGAAAAGGCCCTTTTAAAGTC
>CAZPTC010000223.1:0-4345 GCA_964589455.1 uncultured Desulfovibrionaceae bacterium
TTGCGTCCATTATGTACTCCTAGGGTTCATATATTTGCGTTAGATTCTAATTCATAGCGGTTAAAATGCAAGAAAAAAGAGAGATGAATAATACTAGTAATTTTAGATAGTTAATGTTTTTTGTCTTGCGCAAGAACCCAGGCACAAGACAACCCATTTTTTTGGGCAAGCGAAAAAGGCACTGGGTGAAGGCAGAAATAATAAAAACCACCTTGTGTATTTTGATATATCTCCCTAGAATGCCATGAAGTTCTTTGTCTCTAATATTTATAATTCACAGTGCAATATTATTGGTATACTATAATATTGTAATGACATATTCCTAAAAATAGCATTTTTCCCAGGAGAAGCTATGCATTACCGCCCAGCAGCTTATTTTGATGCTCCGCAACTACGGTTTTTCTTTTTATGCTATGTAGTTTTGCTCTTAGCCTGCAATACCCCTGCATGCGCGTATGATGATGTTTCCATTTTGTCACCCTCTGGGGATACCTTGTTTGTCTACAGAATATATAATAAGGGGGAATTCTTTATTGGGCATCTTGGTACAGCAGAACAGTCCACCTATACCTTAAGCTTGGAAGAAAGAAAGGGTTTGATAGAGGCAGGGGCGTACTGGGCGCAGATACTTGGGCCGGCTGCCCGCAACACTTCTCCTCTTTACTTCACGGTAGGCACCAATGATATAGATAATGCCAGTGCCTCAAGCCCTGTAGTGGGGGACGGGCCCTATGCGGGTTTCACAAAAGTCGCGGCTGGCATAGTAGGGAACTATGCAGAAAGCCAGGGGCCCAAAAAACCTGCTGGGCTTATTTATCTGGGTTTGCCGGGCAAATGGTGTTACAACCCAACTCTGAGCCAAGTGCCGAATAATGGGGATAAATGGCCAATGTCAGGCGTTATGGCGCATGAAATAGGCCATGCATTGGGTATTTCATCAAATATTGGCAAACTCATGACTGGTGAGAGCCTCTTCATTTCTCTCTCTAAATTTGCGGAGCATTTGTATGACCAGACAGGCCAGGTTGCCACTGCGTATGCCCAGATAATCCAGCATGAGAGTGAACGTGAGGATCCAGAAGCCTTTTTGGTCACGCCAGAGGGGGCGTATGGTGGTACCCTGTATTTTAGCGGCCGCCATGTGCAGGATGTGTTGCAGGGGGTTATGCTGTATAACCCAAGCGACCCAAACCACACCCGTGTTCCTGGCATTCCCATTAATGGCTGGGAAAAAACTTCTTCAAGCTGGGATGATGCCAGTTTTGAGGGCAGCCACCTAGAGCTGATTAACAGCTCCATGAGCCACCAAACCTACCGCAATTACAGCTACTGGATGGAAGCGGAGCTGGCTGTTCTGCAAGACATAGGCTACTCTTTGGACAGGAAGAATTTTTTTGGCTATTCTGTGTATGGAGATTCCCAAACCATAACCAATACAAACGGCTATTTTGCCCGCAATGCCGGTGGTACAGGGTATCTGGCAGGTGTGCCCAATACGGCAACATATGGTCTGGGCTTGCATATTTATGGCAGTAACAACACTATAACCCAGGCCGCAGATATTTTGGCAAATGGCGCAGCCGGCATGGGTATACGGGTGGATGGCGTGGGTAATACCATGCGCATAGCCCCCCATGTAGCTGTGCGTGGTGATGGGATGTATGGCACAGGCTTGCGCGTGACCTACGGGAAAGACCACACCATTATTCACCAGGGCAACCTGAGTGCTATGGGTCAAAGTGGCATAGCCGCCCGTTTTGACTTTGGCGATAACCTGCTCAGCAATGAGACGGAATACAGAGGCTCCTATATACGGACAAAAGGCCCGGAAAATGCCAGGCAAAACCTGGGTGACCTTGCCTTCTATACCATAGACGGTCCCCTTGTTTCCCGCTTTGATGTAACAGGCAGTCTGCGCGGCAGTGCCGCTGCCATTGCTATAGGGCCCAGCGCGCTTGTGCAGAAAATAAATGTGATGCGTGGCAGTATACTGCAAGGGGATATAGTTTCCCTTTGGGATGTTACAAATCCGAATATCCAATACACAGGTGACAAAGAACACCTTGTGACAACGCTTAGCTTTGGCTTTGCGCCCCATGCAGATGGCTGCGTAAGTGTAGACGCAGACCCGCACTTTGCTTTAAGGTATACAGGAAATATTGCTGGCAAAAATAGTATGCGCCTTGTTATTGCTGGGGGCAAGCTGGTCTTTAATGGCGCAGCAGAACTGCTTAGCCTTACCAACCATGCAGGGGCAAGCCTTTTGGGTAACGCGGTATACACGCTTAATACAGATTCCACTTTTGCCACAGCCAGTGGACTTAGTGGTCTTGGCCTGTTTACCAATAATGGTATGCTTAGCCCCGGCAACAGCATTGGCACCATAGAGGTTAAAGGGAATTTTCTGCAAGGCAGCAGCGGTGTTTTAAATATGGAGTTTGCCGCTAATAGTGCAACAGATGTTTTGCATGTAAGCGGGGATGCCACCTTGAATGGCACACTTCAGCTCCAGGCTGCCCAGGATTATTTCCCTTCGCAGCAGAATATTGAATTTACCCTTAATGACATGCTGCAAGTAGGCGGAACCTCCACTGTTGTTTTTACAGGCACAGACTTTGCGCTTATGTCCCCCACATTACGCATGACTTTGGACGTATTGCCAGCAGATACATACCGCGTTGAGGTTTCCCGTGCGCCAAATGCCTACAGTCAGTATGCAGGCAGCGCAAGCCAGAGAAGTTTGGGGCGCGCTTTGGACGCCATAGGCCCCCATGCCGTGGGTGATATGCAAAACCTGTTTAGAGCACTGGATTTTTCCGCTGTAAATGGAAGCACAATACACAGGGCTTTTACCCAGCTTTCTCCATCCCTTTACGCAAGCACGGGTCAGGCCTCATTAGACTATGCCCGTATGGGGAACAGCATGGCTATGGCAAGCCTTTCCGGCATGGCCCAGCCCAGCTCAGGGCAGACTTTGGGAAGCTCACCCAGCCCTGCATCTTCCCAGGTTTTTCTTATGCCCTTTGCTGGCGCGCTTATGCAAAAGGCTGATACTGCTCACTCCCGGCCAGCATCGCATACAGCCTTTGGCGGTTTTGTGGGGGTATGGAACAAAAACTTTAGCCAGAGCGCAGGCATGCCGGCTGTGGCAGGGCTTTCGCTTGTATACGGGCATCGCCTGACAAGAAGCTATGCTTTGGCAAACAGCAAGACCGACGCGCTTTCTTTGGGCGTGCAGGGGTATATACAGCCTGCCATATTGCCGGAAACAGTGGGAGATTTTTGGGTGCAAGGCAGCGCACGCATTGGCGTGGAAAATATTAAAAGCACGCGCCTTATTGCCCTTTACCCGGCAACTGGGCCTTACCCGTACCATGCAAAAAATACAGCAGACTTCACCAGTTTTACGGCGGGTGCCGGTTTCCGCGCTGGTCTGGACAAGGCGTTAAACCAGTCCCTAACATTGGGAATTTTTGCGGGTTTTGACTACCAGGGCTACTTCCAGCCTGCTTTCCACGAAAGTGGCAGTGCAACAGCATTGCACCTTGCGGCAGCTTCTACCCATTCTTTGCGTTCAGAGCTTGGGGGACAGCTTAAGGTTTTTTGGCAGGCCAGTGAAATGGTGAGCGCGCAGGCAGGGCTTTCTGCTTTTTGGGCGCATGAATTTATGGGGACAGGCTCTTTCCATGCCAGTTTTGCGGGGTATCCACAGTATACGTTTTATGCCAAAAATACACGCTCGCGCGACAGCCTGAATGTTATGGGCAACCTTTCCTTCAGCCATTCTGCTTCTCGCCTTGCTCTTTCCTTTTTTGGCGGGGTAGAAACCTTCCGCAAGGGATACACGGCTGTTCAGGGCGGTGTGAACCTTGCGTGGAAGTTTTAAAAATACAAAAAAACGTCCTGCATATTTTGTCTATATGCAGGACGCCTAAGTTTGCCCACCCCAGAATTCAACAGGAGTTTTTGGGTGGGTGTATTGTTTAACTGTTTTTCAGTTCTTCCATAATGCCCATAAGTTTGGCATTCAGTTTGGCAGCCACATCGGGGAACTGGTCTATCACGTTATGCAATTGGAAGGGGTCCTTATGGCGGTCATACAATTCATTCCCTTCAGGAATATCCCCACGGGTTGCAGGGGTGCAAGACCATTGGGCTTCGCCATCCAGTGAGCGTTCTGCCAGATACTCTTTGGCGGCAGCAGATGCTTTAAGGCTTTCTTCTGCCTGCTTTTGCAGGGAGTTTTCTTCTTTTGCCTTTTTAGCCGCGCGTTCTTCAGGGGACATAAATGCCGCTTCAAACGCTTCGCCACAGTCATCGCCAGCCATAGCGGTGAAGTAGGAAG
>CAZPTC010000224.1:0-4292 GCA_964589455.1 uncultured Desulfovibrionaceae bacterium
CCCCAGACCCCCTCCCTCTTCCCCAAAAAAACTTTTTAATTATTAATTTTTTTTAAATTTCTGTATATCCTACGATAAAAGACGGTAATTGTTTCCAACAGCCTACCATGTTGCAATGTATAGCGCTAATAAGTATTTTGGTGGAGTAAATTTTCTCAAAGCCATTTATTCCGCGAATATGCCACGTGTTTTTGCGGCTGCATAGTGTTTAAAAAAGACAATAAGAATTTACCCAAGCCCTTTATACAAAGCTGGGTGCCGCAAAAATACGCGGCATATTCGCGGCAATAAGGGGGTTTGGGGGGAATTATTCCCCCCAAAAAAAAGGAGTTACACACGAACGGGCAGAAATTATTAAGGGAGCTGCTGGGGCTATTTTTTGTATTCCTGGGTATGCTGTTACTTTTAAGTTTGTGGACGCACAATATATCTGACCCTACGCTGAACCATTCTGTCAGCGGGGCGGGTGAGATAAAGAATGGGGCGGGCTTATTAGGGGCGTATCTTTCTGGAATCCTGGCAGATTTTTTTGGCCTGGCGGCGTACGTTTGGCCCGTCTTCTTTCTGTGCCTGGGGGCTGGCTTTGTATCAAGCTGGTTTGTTATCCCGTGGTGGAAGTGGATAGGCTATGGCTTGCTGGGGGTATGTCTGCTTACGTTTGCGGAAGCGTGGAAATTGCAGGTAGGGGACTTACAGGGCGGTGGATTACTGGGCGCGTGGCTGTATGCGGAGGCAGCGCTGCTTATAAGCCCTACGGGTTCTGCGCTGGTGTGGTGTTTTGCGTTATTGGCGGCTTTAGAGCTGACTTTTGGTATATCCTGGCTGGCCATATCTGTACGGGGCTTTTTAAAGGCCGGTACAAAGACAAAAGAGGCGGCAACCAAGGCGGCTGTAAAGACAAAGCAGGTGGCCAAGGAGGCGGCTAAAAAAATGCCCAAGGCCAGTCTGCCAGCGCCTAAGATAAAAAAATTGCCAGCAGGGAAGGAAAAAGAAAGCCCTGTGCTGGACATCCATGTGGTGGAAACACCAAAGCCCACGCAAAGTGCCAAAGAGCTGGAAGAAAAGGCAAAGAAAGGGGATAAGCCGGAGAAAGAGTCTGGCGGCGGCTTTTTTGGCACTGGGAAAAAGAAAGAGCCAGAGGCTGCACCAAGAAAGCCAGGTATTTTGCCGCCTATAGACTTGCTGAAATTGCCAGAGCCAGAGAAAATGGAAGGCAAGGACGCAAAGGCAAACGCAAAAATCCAGGCAGAAAAAGCAGAAGCGCAGAAGGCAGATTTGGAGAAAAAGGGCGCTGCGGTTATTGAATGCTTGCAAAGCTTTGGGGTGCAGGTCACACTTGCGCGTATAAGCCCTGGGCCAGTAGTCACCATGTTTGAGATACGGCCAGATGCGGGGGTAAAAGCCAGCCGCATAGCGGGGCTTGCCAATGATTTGGGCATGGCGCTGAAGTCTATGGCGGCAGTGCGCATACAGGCGCCTATACCAGGAACAGACACTGTAGGTATAGAGGTGGCCAATGCCACGCGCGCCACGGTGAATTTCAGGGAACTGCTGGAAGACGATGCGTTTAAAAAATCGCCTTCTCTGCTGACAATGGCGCTTGGAAAGGATATAAGCGGCAGGCCGGTTGCGGCAGATCTTGCCAAAATGCCACACTTGCTGGTGGCGGGGGCAACAGGCTCTGGGAAGAGTGTGTGCTTAAATTCACTGCTGCTGAGTTTTTTGTATAAGGCCAAACCTTCTGAATTACGCTTGCTGCTTATAGACCCCAAGCGGGTAGAACTGGCGGTGTATGCGGACTTGCCACACTTGGTACACCCGGTTGTAACAGAAATGGATCTGGCAAAAAATGCGCTTTTATGGGCCATTGATGAAATGGACAGGCGCTATAAGTGTATAGAAGAGCTAGGTGTGCGCAATGTGCAGGGCTATAATGAAAAAGTGCTAAAAATGCGCGCTGCTGCTAAAGAAAAAGAGGCGGAGGGGCAGGAAGCAAACCAGGATATTCCACCACTTTTGCCATTTTTGGTGATAGTGATAGATGAGCTGGCAGACCTTATGATAAGCAAGGGTAAAGAGGTGGAAAGCAGTATAGTGCGCCTTGGGCAGCTTGCGCGGGCGGCTGGCATACACCTTATTATTGCCACACAGCGGCCAAGTGTGGATGTGGTCACAGGGCTTATTAAGGCCAATTTTCCTTGCCGCATAGCCTTTCAGGTAAGCAGTAACCACGATTCCCGCACTATTTTAGACTCTGTGGGTGCAGAAACCCTGCTTGGCAGGGGGGATATGCTGTTTAAGTCCAGCGGGGGCAAACTGCAACGCATACACGGCGCATTTGTGAGCGACGATGAGGTTGCGGATGTGGTGGGCTATTGGAAAAACCAGCAGGCCCCTGTGTATGAAATAGACTTTAGCGAATACGGGGAAGATGAGAAGGTGGAGGCCATTGGCGGCCTTGACCCAAGCCGCAACAGCGATGTGGCAGATGACCCCATTTATGCAGAAGCTGTGCAATTTGTGCGGGAACAGGGCCGGGTTTCTATTTCTTTATTACAAAGGCGCTTCCGTATAGGCTTTAACCGCGCTGCCCGCTTTATGGAGCAACTGGAAAAAGATGGCCTTGTTTCTGCGGCAGATAGCTCAAAACCACGCAGTGTAAAAAGAGATTAGCGCTTTTTTGCGTACCCAAGGGAATTATGCGGGGGGAGAAAACATAGAAGGGACATGGGGGGAGTAGAAAACTCTGGACTGGAGTAAAAAACGGGAATATAATACGTTATAGTTGTAGGCCCTAATTTACCAGTTCTCACGTTCTCCCAAAGGCCCACTTATGCGATACAGCCGCTTACTCGCCATTTTTGTGTTCTTTTCTGTGCTTTTACCCTCTACAAGCCTTATAGCATTTATGTTTTCTGCATATGGGGGTGTAACCTTTTTAACCCCTCTTGTACTTGCTTGTCATATCATTTTCCTGCTTATGGCAGCGGTATTTTTTATACTGGGGCGGCGGCTTATCCGCCATGCCAGAGGGGCATTTAAAATACTGGATATAGCCGGCGTACCAACATGGGAGTGGACAAGCGCTAAAAATGCTTTGGGTGTGTTGCGGATAAACCAGCACTTTAAAGATTTGCTTGGCCTTACAGAAGAGCAAGATACGTTTAATGAAGACTGGTACGCAAAACGCATACACCCTGCAGAAAGGGATGAAGTGCTTTATATGCCTGTGAGCAACAAATTGCTGCCCGGGCAGGAATACAGCGCGCAATGCCGCTTTTTGCATGAAGATGGGCACTGGCATTGGGTAGAAATACGCGGCTATGCCACAAACTGGGCAGCAGATGGCACCCCTGTGCGCCTTATGGGCATTTGTTTAGATATACAAAAACAGATGGACCATGAAATGGAAATTTTGGAATACCAGTATGTGCTGGAAGAAAAAATTCTGGATCGTACACTTGCTCTGCACGATACAGAAACCAGCATGAACAGGGAAAAAGCACGCTTGCGCGCTGTGATGCATAACCTGCCAGATATTGTGTATTATAAAGACTGCGAACATAGGTTAATGGGCGCAAGTAAGAGCTTTTTGGACTTTTTCCATATTTCGGAAGAAGCCATGCAGAACGAAGAAACACGCTCAGAAGTTTTCAGTAAGGGATTTACCTCTGAGGTGCTTGAGACTTTGCAGCAACAAGATCAATATGTTATGGATCATGGTGAACTGCATATTGAGGAATGCCTGGAACAGCCAGATGGCACGCTGCGTTGGTTTGAAACGCTCAAACTGCGCTATACGGACGAAAAAGGGGAAGTGCTGGGCACAATGGGCATAAGCCGGGATATTACCCAACAAAAAAATACCAGCCCCCCAAATACCCAAAACGACAATACCCAACAAGAAAACAGCTAAGAAAGAAGCAGCCAAGGAAATATCTGGGAAGCGCCTTAAGCCCCAAACACAGCTACTTCTTTTCCTCTTCTGTATTGGCGGCGCTTAAGTGTGGCAGTGCTTTTTCTGGGGCATCTGGCAGTTCTTGTGCAACGTCTTCTGCTTTACCAAACTTTATTGTTTGCGCCATGCTTTTGCTGGGGCTTATGCGGCATACCTGAAGTTCAAAAACAGGTTTTTCTGGCATAATGTGCTGCTTTTTTCTTAACGTGTCATGGGTATAAAATTTCCAGCCCAAATATAAAAGTTTTTTGGTGGAGGGGTGGGGGTTTGGGGGCGGGGAGGCCCCTTTTGCTCCCTAATGGGGTCGCCCCGCCCCCAACACTTCGCACGCCAT
>CAZPTC010000225.1:0-4278 GCA_964589455.1 uncultured Desulfovibrionaceae bacterium
CGCTACGTTATAATAATGGGGTGCTTCCCAAGGTGTATACCTTGGGAAGTGTACCATTATTGAGAATATACTTATAAAAAGCGCCGCGTATCTGGCAACAGATACGCGGCGCTTTTTTATGTGAATTTTGTTATTCCCACACAACAAAAAAATCGCCATCCAGTTCTTGTGTGGCAGGTATCTGGCTAAAAATACTTTCTCTTACAGGTACAAGGTTGGGGCTTTCCTGTAACTGCGCATCTGTAAGGGGCAAAATTTCCAAATATTGGCGGTATTCCCCTGCTGTGTTAATTTTGGTATTACGCACCCATGTGGGCATAATAGAAACACGGGTAATAACAGGTGGAAGGGCAGACTTTGGCCGCTCAATTTCCACGGCAAGCACAACGGAGCGTTCACGCGGCACAGTGCGCTGGTAAGAAACAAAATTCCCCAATGACCAGGCCACAAACATATTTTTCCCTGTCCATTGGGGTGGCGTGGGGAATATATCTTCCATATTAAGCTGTTCCAGCGGCACAACAGGGTTTTGGGCATTGCGTGCTGCCTGCGCAGGTGTTGTGGGCATAGTGCCTGCCACTTGTTGTGTTTTGGCATTATTTTCGGCCGCATACAGCCATTCCATTGGCTGCAAAATATGCGGGTGCGTGCCCACAAGTAAGTCTACCCCCAGCATTTGGCAGAATTGCGCAATATTTTTTTGGGCTGCAGAAGGTTTTGGCTGGTATTCATTGCCAAAATGGAATAAAGCAGCAATAAAATCTACCTTTTGCCCACGCAGAAAAATAATATCTTCTAAAATACGCGCTTTATTTATGACATTAAGCGCAACATCCGTTTCCCCCATGTTTTCTAAGGGAATATTACTGCCATACGTATAATTGAGAATACCAAGGCGTATGCCATTTTTTTCCAGAATAAGCGGGGTGTTTTCACTTGCGGGCGAAAAAAGGCCGGTTACAGCAAAGCCTTTTTCTGCCAGAACATCCCGTGTGCGTATGGCGGCATTTGCGCCTTTATCAAAAATATGGTTATTGGCAAGCAACAGGGTATTAAAGCCTGCTGTTGTAAGATCATCTGCCATTTTGTCCGGTGCGTGGAAGCAGGGGTAGCCTGTATACGGCTTATCTGGGCCAGCAAGCACGGTTTCAAAATTGCCAATAACAAAATCGCCCTGTAAATAGGGGCTGATGCGGGCAAATTGGTGGGAAAAATTGAAATCTGCATTGTCTGCTTTATTAAAATTGCTGCCAGAATACGCGCCCTTTAATTGCTCAAAATGGGCCATAATATCCCCAGTGAACACAAGGCGCAGTTGTTTGGCAAGTGCAGGGGCGGCAAAGAGAGGAAACAGCAGGGCAAAGCCAAGCAGCCATGCAAATAAAAGGCGAAAAAGCTTGCCAGGCAAAAAGGTCATGGGCGCTCCTGTGCAGATGGGTGGTGGGCATGGGGCATGGCAATAAGGTGCAGGTATAATTCGCGTCCCAGCCAGGCATCTGTGGCGGCATACAATATTTGCGCCTGAGAAAGATTTTTTTTGTCCCAGCGGGAACAACGGGCGCTTTTGCTGATGCGCAGGCCAAGCAGGCTTGCCGCTAAAGAGCGCAGACCCTGGGCTTTAACGCCGCGGCTTTTTGCAAGGTTTGCTAAATCAATGGTGTTGTGGGCCTCAAAAGGGTAATGGCGGGCAAGAGCGCGCATGTCATCGCGTATAGCAACACCGGCTTTTACGATTGCCGGGTTTTCCAGCAAGGCGGCAAGCTGCGCGCCAAATGGGCAGCATGTAAGCTGAAAAAGATACACACATGATTCGCCTGCTAGTTGCAAAAGGGCAGGGGCTGGGTTTGCCTCTGCCCGCACAGGGCGTGTAAAAATAGGGCGGGTTTCTGTATCAAAGCCCAGTATACACTCTGTCTGAAGCAGGGGCATGCTATCCGCCAGCTCTTCTTCAGAACGCACAAGGCGCACTTCCCCGTGGTAAGCGCCAAGTGGCAAAGCGTTTATTTCTTCCTTGGTCAGCAACATTTATTTTCCTATGCAAAATGTAGCAAAAACGGCGTTAACAGTATCTTCCAGACTGCCAAGGCCAAGTACATCCCCTAAGGAAGAAAGGGCATTGTCCAATAAAATAGCGGCAATATCCAAAGGAATAGTGTGTATTTCACGGTTCAGGGCCATAAGCTCTGCATGGGCATGGCGTATGGCGGCTTCTTCCCTGTCGCTCAGGCTTATTTCATCCGTAAGGTTTTCTGCCTGCATGCAATGGCTGGCAAGGGCCGCACACAGTTCTTCCACGCCTTCTCCTGTTTTGGCGCAAAGAGAAAGGCGCGCAGGTATAGCGGCAAGGTTTGCAGGCAAAAGGTGCCAGGCTGGGGGGCAAATATCTGCCTTATTCCAGATAAGGATGCAATTTTCTGGGTTGAATACATGCCTTTGCAGCAGATTTTCTATGAGGTTTTGTTCCAGAGAAAAATCTGGGGAATGGGCAAGGCTTGCACCATCCAAAAGCAGCAACAGAAGGTTTGCTTCCTGCATGCGCTGGTAACTGCGGTTAATCCCTTCCTGCTCTATAGGGTCAATGGCAGGGGGGGAGTCTGCACCGGCCATTTGCAGGGCAGGGCGCAGGCCGGCAGTGTCTACAAGGCGCACAGCCATGCCATTGATGAGGCATAATTCTTCCAGATAATCGCGTGTGGTGCCCGCAAAAGGGCTTACTATGGCGCGGTTGCGGCCTAAAAGGGCGTTCATAAGGCTGGATTTTCCGGCATTTACCCTGCCAACCAAAGCACAAATGGGGCCTTCCATAAGCGGCTTATTGCGGCTGTAGGCAGAAAGGAGGGAGCTTAACTCGTCCATAATTTCTGGTACTTGTTGCGCAAGCAGGGGCAAAGCCTCGCTCTCTTCTTCAGAAAAATCTAAATCTGCGCAAAGCCTTTGGCGCAAAAGCTCCAGCCTGTCACGCAGGGCGTGGATTTTTTTACCTAAAAGGCCGTCCAGCTTGGCAAGGGCAAGTCTGGCTGCTTGCGGGGTGGGGGCATTGATAAGGCGGGCAACAGCTTCTGCCTGAGAAAGATCCAGCCTACCATTCATAAAGGCGCGGCGGGTAAATTCCCCCTTATCAGCAGGTTGTGCGCCAGCTTCGTATATACGCGCAAGCAGGGTATTAAGCAGTACATAGCCGCCGTGTGCCTGTATTTCCCACACATCTTCCCCTGTAAAGCTTTTGGGGGCAGGCATGTACACAGCCATAGCCTCATCCAGGGTATTCCCGTGCGCGTCTATGGCATGGCCATAGGTGAGCATACGGGGTACAAAAACAGGCTTTTTGTCTCCCCGTATATGCCCGGCAGGGCAAAACACCTTTTGGCCAATGGCTAAGGCTTGTGGGCCGCTTACCCGTATAATGCCAATGCCGCCATTTCCCGGTGGGGTGGCTATGGCGGCAATGGTGGGGGTAATGGGCTGTTGCATGGCGGGGCAGGGGTTATAAGGGAAAAAAGGCTTATTGGGCGGTGTTTTCCGTAGTGGGGGCTGAGTTAGTTGGTGTACCGGGTGTACTGGGGTCACTGTGTGTGCCTGATGTCGCAGGGCCAGTAGTAGAGCCAGTCGCAGGGGCAGGGGTAACAGCAGGGGGTGCTTCCGGTATTTTTTCCCCTGCTTTTTTCAGCTCTTCTTCAATAAGGCCGCGCATTTCCTGGGTAATATCCGGCAAAAACAGGGCAGCCTTAAGGTGGGTAATGCCTTTTTCTTTTTCACCAAGGCTGTATATATACAAAATGCCAAGGCTGAAGCGGGTGCTGGCTGTATCGCCAAGTTTAAGGGCGCGCTCTAAGGATTCTGCCGCCTCTGTATTCTGCCCTAATTGCGCCTGTATAATACCTTGGTAATATTGGGGTTCCGGGTCAGCAGGTGCAGCCATAAGGGCGCGGTTTACAAAGTTTTGCGCGCCGGAAAAGTCGCTTTGCTGCAAATACACTTCTACCATGCTCAGCAGGGTAACAGGGTCATTGGGGTTGCGCTGCAAACTTTGCATAAGGCTTGCTACTTCTGGAGACATGCCCATTTTGCTTAACGTTTCTGACATTTCCACAGGCTGGGCCGGGGCAGGCATTTTTACAAGACTATTGGAAGAAAGACGGAACATCAGGGATGTAATAAGTATAAACAAGAGGCACAAAGCCAGAGTGAGAATAAGAGGACGGGCACGTTTGGACATATATTTTCCTCGGCAATAGGGTTATTGCCCCATAAGGTGAAGGCGTTTGGCAAGAGCATTTT
>CAZPTC010000226.1:0-4277 GCA_964589455.1 uncultured Desulfovibrionaceae bacterium
ATGCCGAAATTGTAGATTTCCTTGCGCAGCAGAAGGATTTTAACGCTGTTGAAGCCAGACAAAAAGGGTACAGTGATCTTGAAATTTTATCAGAACTCACTGGGACAACCGTAACGGAAAAGCCGCTTGATTGGTCTGAAGTGCCAGGGCTTGCATTTAAGAATTTTATTCCTTCCGCCGCGCAAGCCGTGGGGGATGTTTGGGAAGCACTGACAAGCCCAATAGAAACAATTTCTGCCCTTGAGAAAACAGTGAATGGTGCAGAGGCAAAATTTGTAGATTGGCTCACTGACCGTAAGCCAGGTGAAGAAGCCCCGTTATGGAATAGCTTTTGGGGTATTGAGGGTGACCAGCCGTATGCAGAGGCTGTTGGGGATTATGTTTCTGGCAGGTACGGAGGAATTGACAACATAAAAAAAACGCTTGGTAATGATCCGGTTGGGGCTTTGGCTGATATTTCCACTCTCTTCACTGGTGGAGCAGGTGGGGTGAAAGGGCTTGCAAAGGGTGCACAAGTGGCAGGCAAAGCGGGGGCAGCGACAAAGCTTGGCAATGCTGCTGAATTTTTAGGTAATGTTGGCAAGGTGACAGACCCCATATACTTACCTAGTAAGCTTACTGGTAAGGTGGGAGCAGTGGTACCAGATGCTTTTAAGATTACCCCTGAGCGTCTTTATCAGTCTGCCCTAAAGCCAAGCACTACCCTTGACCCCACAGAGAGATCTGCTGTGTTAGAAACTGGATTAAGAGAAAGAATTAGGCCTACTGAAGCAGGTAACGCAAAACTACAAACGCTATTATCCGTCATTGGAAAAGAAATTGGGGATAAAATGGAATCCCGCGCTAGTCTTGAAAAAACAGGTGCTGCCCCTATTAATATTGACCCGCAGAGCATTGCACAACAAGCGCTTGATTTTGTGGAGCCACGATTAAGCGTTAGCCCAGAAGCGAGAAACTACCTTGGCCAAGCGGATGCTGCTTTGAATGACTTTTTGGACGCCCACCCAAGACCCGTAGATACTAAAACAGCTAATGCCATGAAATCTCGAGCGCAGCTCGAATCAGAAAAAAGCTTTGGTGAAAGCCTTACTACACCATCACAGGAAGTAAAAAAAGCCTTATCTCACGCTTTGCGAGAAGCCACGGAAGTAAATGTGCCAGAAATAGTGCCACTCAATAAACGGTACGGAAGTTTAAAAGCACTTCAACCAGAGCTTGAGCGTGCACAAGGACGTACGCAAAACTGGGACATCTGGGGGCTTGCAGCAGGCCTTGGCGGTGGTGGGGGGGTCGGGTATGCGCTTGGTGGGCCAATAGGGGCTGTCGGGGGGGCCGTACTTGGCAATATAGCTAGGCAACCTGGGGCAAAGGCAACGGGTGCATTTCTGCTTGATGATATGCGCAAGCTAAAAAATTCTGCCCCATCAAAGTTTCTTGGGAAAACATTTTCCGATTATCGCTTGCCAGTAACTGCAACAGCATACGGTGCTGAACGTACCGAAGATGCATTCGAAGACTATTCTAAGCGCAACTTACAAAAAAGCCTGGACGCCCTCTTTCCCGATGAACCAACAAAAATCATGCAGGATATTGAGGCGCGGCTGCAAAGCAGTCTTTCTGCCCCTGTAAGCCCAGCGCCCATACAAGACCCGCTTGGTGATTTGCTGAAACGGTATGGGTATGCGAAGGCGTAAAAAAAGGGGCGTGATGCCCCTTGATATTTGAAAAGTGAAGAGAGAATGTTTGAAACCACCTACGGGGTGAAAGCCCCGTGGTTGGGGATTAACCCATGAAATTGACACCAAGCATAGCACAGTGTTCTCGAGTTAAACAAGATGTGTTACGAGCAAGGCAGTTTTTTATTTCGTTTACACGTTTCTCAGATAAAGTAAAAACAACTGAAGCCTTCCCCTGATCTATTGTTTCTTTTAGTCGTGTCACTGGAATGACTATAGCTTGTCTGTTTAACAAGATCCATGTATCTTTTTCAAACTCTCTACCTGCCTTGATAAAAAACTCTTGTTTAACTGGCTGACAGCCATTATCTTTTTTGCGATTCCCAGTCTCTTGTGATGTTGTCAGCACACAAAAGACTTTATCACAGGCATTTGGATCATTCAGCAAAACGAGGAGCTTATTTGCCTTACCGCCATCTTGAAATTGATATTCAGGGATATGGATAACATCCCCGCGATTCATAGTGCGACTCCAAAAAATTGTTCAAGGAATTTTCTGTCTTCCTGTTCTTCCTGTACTTTTTCAATATACTCAGCGCTGCAACCTTTAAGTGCCAAGTTATAGTCAATTACTGCGTTTTTACCCTTTGTCTTTTTTGTTTCTTCCCAAGGCTCCCCTGGCATGTGTGTTGAGTCTATCATTAGCTTTGCTGGTATATTTTTGAAGATTTCGGATATTTCTTTCAACATTTTTATTTCTTTTCCTGTAAAAGGTTTGTCAGAGAATTTTGCATTTCCAATAAGTTTTAAGTCATAGCCAAGCGAATCTTGACTTTCGGGAACTTTACGAAGCTGAATTATTTTTTTTAGATCACGCTTATTATCTTCTTCACAATGTATTTCTTTCCAGACGTCTACTGGAACGGGACCCATAGGCCATGCTATATATTCTTGGCCAGTAACCGAGAAGCCCGTTTCTTTGTAGCAGCGGAAGTCTAAGTAATAAAGAAGTTTCATCAGTTTGGTGAGCTTAACTGTCTTGTCCTTGCTCACAAAATAGATTATCGCGTTCTTTAATTTTTCGTTAGTATTGCCTTGTGATTGCATTTTGGGGATCTCTTTAGCAATTTAGATTGCTAATAACTGGTAATGTAAAAAGCCTATAGTTGGGCTTTTTGAGCTTGACAATAAAGCCGCCAAATCTTCCTGTTTTTATATCTACGCCAACCATACGCACGCTAGCAGGATCTATTTCTCCTTTTTCACACCTTTTTAGGTATTCTTCGGCGGAAATAAATTCTTCAGTTTCCATTATTGTATCAAGAAGGGTAGGGTATTCCATTTTTCTACCCCTTTGGGTTTATCGGTGGAAATTTCAGATGCCACTTCATAGTAAAAATGAAGATAAGTTTTGTCAATACAAACAAATTCCAAAGAAGCCCGGTAAAGCCTAAAGCACAACAGCCGCACCTTTCGGCACGGCTGCTGTGCTTTGAAAACTAAATAGTATTACCGTTGCAAGAAATCAAACCCTGTTTTTATTTTCATGGCGCATACAAGGCCACAACGGGCTGCTTTCAGGTTGCATATTGCCTGATTAATAACTTGGTTATTGGCCTCATACAGCGCGTTCTTTTCCTTGGAAAGCCTTAGCACTCTGCCATGCACCCTACCATGAAACACGAAGAAGTTAGCCAAGGAATCCACTTCACTGATAAGCTTGTCTATACGGTCAAACATGTGCTTGCCCTCCTCGTAAACATCCCTTTCCACTACAAGGTCTTGACAGGGCAATGCGCGGGTGGCTTCTATGAGCTTTGCTTTTTTCTCTTTAGACTTCTTGTGAGTGGGGTGTTTCAAAGCCGCTTCCATAGCATTGAAGGCCTCTATGAACTTTACCTTCCATGCAAGAGCGGCTTTGCCCGTGAAGCCCATAACAACGAGAGAAAAGGCATCGCGGGTCAGGGAATAAGCGGGGCGCTTTTCCCCTTTTTCATCGGTGTATTCAACGGGCGCAAAATTGCGCTCGTTGAAATTTTGCTCAAGGTCAACGCTAATTCGGCTTATAACACGCAAAACATCTTTGTGCGCCTTGCCAAAAACTTCTGCAACATCAGTTGAAAGCGCGCGTGGAATTCCATTCACCAAGGCCACGGTTGGAATAAGGTCGGTCATTGTGTGCTCCTATTGAACTTTTCTAAGGTTCTTAGTTGGCACTTTCTCCAATAGAAAATGCCGGGTGTAGAAAACAGCAATAGGAGCTGCTGGCTGCTTTAGGCTTTCGCCCTGGACATATCGCCACACCCGGCAACTAAGGAAGTATTTTAGCACACAAACAACTGCCAAAAAAGACTTGACAAGTGAAATTTGGGCACAAAAAAAGGCCTAACTGTCGGGTGGCGTTTCCGCCTATTGGTGTTTTCTAGGCACCGTGAGGACAGTTAGGCATATAGTGGGGGGAATGTCAAGAAAATGTTATCACTCATTTTTGGGGTTCATTTTAATGTCAAGCTTTTTCTCGATTGCAGTGATTCTTTTCTCGTTATCGACTACAGAAGTTTCTAGGTGTTGTATTGCGGCGCGCAACTTACCAATCATTAT
>CAZPTC010000227.1:0-4220 GCA_964589455.1 uncultured Desulfovibrionaceae bacterium
GCTGGTATTTGGCTTGCTTCAATAACCTGCACATTGGCAGGCAGGGTGCGGGCATCGCTTTCTTCTGCAGTGGCGCTTACAACAATGGTGGGAAGCGCTTGGGGCTGCTCTGCCGCAAAGGCCAGGTGTGGGGCAAAAATTGCAACGCTGCATGCGCAAAGCCCAGCCAAAAATAATGGTTTGGCTGGTTTTAAACCAAAAAATCCCATAAAACCTCCGGCCCAGACCGCGTGGGCCATGTTGTGGAGGTTAAGGGACAAAACGTTAAACGCCATGCCAACCACCTGTTTCGCCGCGAAACCTCCGGTGGAAAACACCCCAGGGCTGGCTTCCCGGCTTAAGGCTTTGCCTACTCCCGCGCCTTCCCATACTGTGGAGCGCCATTGTTATGGCAGCACCCCACGCGCACAGTGGCATTTTGCGGTTTCGTTCCTTTCACGGTTGCGGGCCAGCGTCGGTTTTTAACCGAACTTTCCAATTATCCTGACGGCTTATCAGTCTGTCAGGCACCCAAGGGTCAATGAAGGCACAAGTATTGCATGGGCAGAGGGAAAGGTCAAGTTTTAGTCGCTAAGGCAAAACTTGCCTATACACTGTCTTTCATATAGAAAAAAGGCAAATAGCAGGGGAGCAAGGGCATTGCATGGTAAAACTTGGGCTTAAACTTTTCTCCACAAACACAAATTTGTGTAAAGATGCCACGCGCCTTTTGGATGCCGGTCTTTTTGCGTATATTGAGCTGTATGTGCCGCCCCATACCTTTGCAGATACATGCGCTGTATGGCAAAGCCTTGCCTGCCCTTTTATTATCCATGCCCCGCACTTTAAGCACGGGGTAAACCTTTCTGACCCGGCTTTAGCCGCGCAGAACCGTGAACTTTTGGCAGACTCCTTCCGTTTTGCAGATGCGCTGCACGCGCCCCATATTATTGTACACAGCGGTTTTGGGGGCACTGTAGAAAGCATGTGCCAGCAAGCTAAAGCTTTACAAGATACACGCCTTGTGCTGGAGAATACCCCTGTAGAAGGCACGGGCGGTCAGGCCTGCACCGTGTACAGCCCGGCGCATATTGCTGCGGCTATGGCAAGCGGCGCTTTTGGGGGCAGTGTGCTGGATTTTGGCCATGCGCTTTGCGCAGCCAATGCGCTGGGCATAGCCCCCATGCCTTTTGTGGAAGAATATATGGCGCTGCGCCCGGCTCTGTATCATATTTCCGACGGGCATTACCAAGGTGTGCGCGATGTGCATTTGGGCATAGGCGAGGGCGATTTTCCCCTTGCACAGCTTCTTGCCCTTTTGCCGTCTTCTTCTGCTGCGCATACTCTGCTTACCCTTGAAACTCCGCGCCAGAATATGTATTCTCTTAGCGAAGCAGAAAAAGATGCCCATGCGCTTCTTGCCCTTTTGAAAAAGGATGCACTATGAACCCCGCTCTTTATGAGGATATACAGGATATTTTTGCGCAATGCGGCTGTGCGCCTTTTTCTGCAGAAAGCCTTGCCCCCGTATGTCGCACAGCCTTGCCCTGGACAGAAAAACCCGGCAGCCTGTGCTTTGCCATGAACCGGGAATATTTAGAAACCGCATTACAGAACCCTAGTATTTGCGCCATTATTCTGCCGCCTTCCCTTCTTGGCTATACAGAAGGCAGTACTAAAACCCTGCTTGTTGCTTCAGAGCCAGAAACCCTGTTTTGCCGCCTGCATAATTTGCCTTTGCACAGCCCGGCACCGTGTTTTGCGTATATTTCGCCAAGCGCAGTTATTCACCCCACAGCTATACTTGGGCAGCATGTAGAAATTGCAGACCATGTCCATATTGGCCCTTATGCCATTATTGGCGATAATACCCACATTGGCCCGCATACTGTTATTGGCCCCCATGCAGTTATTGGGGAAGATGGCCTGTATGAGCGCGTGTGGGATGGCAAAAAGCACCATATACAGCATTTTGGGGGCGTAAAAATTGGTGCGCATGGCCGCATAGGCGCGCAAAGCGTTATTGCCCGCGCAACGTATGAAGGCGAATACACCACAATAGGCGATTGTGTTGCCGCAAGCTTCCATGTTACCATTGGGCATGACTGCCATATTGGCGCAGGCACAGATATTTCTTCCGGCGTTTCTATTGGCGGGCGTACACGCATAGGCCAGAACTGCTGGCTGGGTATTGGCGCTACTGTACATAATACCCGTGTTATTGGGGATAATGCGTCTGTTCTTATGGGGGCCGTATTGATTGATAATGTACCTTCCAACACCAAGGTTTCTGGCAATTTTGCCATTCCGCATACTAAGCATTTGCGCGAACACGCGCAGAAGGTGCGAACATGAACGCCTTTGTATACCGCGGCAATAGAGACTATGTGCTAGGGGCCGATGTTTTGGATGCCGTACTTGCCCAGCTTTATGGCAAAAAGCCCAGACCCGAGCATGTGGACTACCAGGTGCGCAAACCCTGCCATTGCGAGAGTTTTCGCCTTGCAGAGCGTAAAGAGGCAAAGGATGAAGAAAACGCGCTGGCTCTTTACCAGGACAAGGGGCATGACCTTGTTATTCTCCCGGCAGGTGCAGAAGTAAAAAAGCGGGTGCCTTGTATAGAAACGCAGCTTGAGCCTTTGTACCAGTTTGCCTTGCAGGCAGAATTTCCCAGTGTGGCAGTGGCAGATTTACCCAAGCATATAAGCCTTTGCCATGCCCTTGTGCCAAGCTTTAAATGCCTCTTGCAGCGTGTTTTTCCGCCTCAGCCAAGTATGCCAACGCACTATTTGTTTGCCCGCCTTTTACTCCACCGTATGGATTTTTGCGCCTTTAGCATCCGTTTTGAACGCATGTTTGCCACGCGCTATTTTGAAGGGAAAATTCTGGTGGAGAACAGCCCTGTTGGCTTTTTGTATTTTTCTAAGGAGAATATGCCATGCTCGGTATAGAACATATCAGCTATGCCCTTGGTTCTGAAAAAGTGGATAATTTTGCCCTTGGACGGCATTTTGAGCGTGATGAAACCTTTATACGCGAAAAAATTGGCTTTACCGCTCTGCGCCGCCTTGGTGCAGGGCAAAGTGCCAGTTCCCTTTGTGTAGACGCCTTTATGGCTTTGCTTGCTGCCAAAACAAGCTTTGAGCCTGCCGCGTGTGACTGCCTTGTGGTGGTGACCCAGAACCCGGACAATAATTGCGCTTTGCCGCATCTTTCTGCCCTTGTGCATGGCCTGCTTATGCCCCTTGGCTTGCCGCAAAGCGTGGCTGCATGGGATATTGGCCTTGGCTGCTCGGGCTATGTGTACGCCCTTTCTATGGTAACGGCTTTTATGGAGCAGAACGGGCTTAAAAATGGCCTTATTTTTACAGCAGACCCCTATTCCCCTGTGCTGAACCCGGAAGACCACGGCACGCAACTGCTTTTTGGCGATGCCGCTGCCTGTACCCTTATTTCTACGCACCCGCGCTTTGTTATGGGAAAATCTCTTTTTGCTACAGATGGCTCCCAGGCTTCTGCGCTTTGCATGAAAAATGGTTTTGTGTTTATGGACGGACGCAGTATTCTCAATTTCGGGGTGCGCTATGTAACCCCGCAAATTCTTGCCTGCATGGAACAAAATTCTTTAAGTCCTGAAACAACAGATGCGCTTGTTCTGCACCAGGCTACGCGCACAATTGTGAATCTTTTGGGAGAACGCAGCGGCTTTGCTCCGGAAAAAGTGCCTTTCCCGCTTGCAGAAATAGGAAACTGTGTTTCCTCTACCTTGCCCATATCTTTGGCGCTGTTGGAAAATATGCCGTATAAAAGCCTTGTGCTTTCCGGGTTTGGCGTAGGCCTTTCCTGGGCTACAACAGCGCTTTTCCAGGGTGGCCAATAAGCGCCTTTCCCTGCCTATTTTACAGGAGTATTACAATGGATAAAGAAGAATTTACCAACATTTGTCACCAGGCCATTGCCAAAGCTAAACGCTTAAAGCCAGATACCCCGCCTATTGGTTTTAGTGAGGAATTTAAAGCCTATGGTCTGGATTCTCTGGATATTATGGTGTTCCTGCTGGAATTAGAGCAAACCACAGGCCTGAGCTTTGGCGATATTGACCCCGGCGAAGTGAATACCATAGAAAAGCTATACGCACACGTGTAAAAGGCGAGAAATGGTCGACCCCGGTAGTGTTCGCGCACTACCGGGGTCAGGGTGTTAACCGCATCCTGACCCTTCTGCCTTTAACCTTCTGGAAA
>CAZPTC010000228.1:0-4215 GCA_964589455.1 uncultured Desulfovibrionaceae bacterium
TCTCATTTGCTTGATTCCTAAAGATAATAAAGATCTCAATTTTTGTAAAAATTAGGGAAGGAAATATTTTTTCATTTACGCTTCCAGTCTTGAGGTGAGAATATTTTCAGCATGTTATTCTGCAATTTGCGCTTGGCGGGCAGTGCGGGCAAGTTCCCGCATATCTTGCAGATATTGAGGGTGCTTATCCAAATAAAAGGAAAGAGAGCGTGCAAAATTGTGCCCTACAAGGCCATCCACAAAAAGCTGGCTTACCTCCCGCTCTAAAGAAAGCACATTTTGTGTACGCAAAAACACTAGGCGCTCGGAAGAAGATAAACGCTGTATTTTTTCTTTCAGCACATTTGTTGCGCGTGGCTGGTAATACCAAAAGTACATAAGATCCAGTGTATGGATAATGAGAGCAGTGCGTAATGTTGTGGCTTTTTCTTCAATATCATGCATAAGCTCACGGGGGCTGTCCAGTAAGTCCAACACACTTTGTTCTGGGTACAGTAACTCCAATTTTGCGTATACCTGAAAAATTTTTCCCAGCGTATTTTCATAATCCCAGTCACGCAGGCGCACATTACTATTGCGGTCTGCTATACCTTCAATAATACATGCCACTGTATCTGAAGCAATTTTAGAAATAATAGCGGCAACAGGCAAAAGCAATACTGCGGCATTTGCATATCCCATAAGGCTAAGTAGACCAATAGCTATGGCATTATAAAGCATAGCAATGGGTATGGCAAAAAAGCTGCGGAATAAGTTGCCTATTATAGCTTCTTTTTGCAGGCCTCGTATATAGTTATGGGCAGAAATATAAAAGCCATTGACAATGCTTATCCATGCAAAAGTAAGCAAAGGCGCATTAGCAGATGTAATATCAAATGTATTTTGCAATAAAAGAACACGCACACCAAGTTCTAACACAGGTACAGAAAAGCCGGTATACATAAGGGAGTCTGCAAGGCGGCTCCAGCTTACATAATTATTCCAGCGCAGCATAGGGGAACGCCTGAACCCGCCCCCTCCCAGCACTGCCTGCACAATATTGCGAAGGCCCGTAATAAGAAACCATAAAGGCGCCCCAAACCAGGCAAGCACCCACCATGATTGCACATATAAAAAAGTAAGCAATGCTGGTATAAAGCCTGCCAAAATTTTAAGGGTGTTAACTAAATTTGTGTTAATAGAAGGGTTTGTTTTATTCGTGCTTTTTCCTTCAGGCACAAAGCCATTGGTTTCTGCTTTGCCAATGCCGCCCAAGGTAAATACATTGCCTTCATCCAACCCGCGGGAGCGGGTGTTGGTGCTGCACTGCCCGTTGTTACACACGCGGGTTTGTTCCTGCATGGGCTGGAAGTCGCGCTTTTTTACAAGGCCAATATGGCGGCAAAAGGGCAGGGTGCGCAGAAAATTGAACAAGCGCGGGAAATGGGTATTGGTTTCGTGGTAAGAAATATGCTCTACCACTTCTACGCGCAGGGGTAAACGCAAGCGGGAGGAATTGGTGCTGTTGCGTATTTCTTTTTGCGCGCGGCGGGGTAAGGTTTCCGGGTACACAAGACCCATGCCATAGCGCCTGCCAGGCCTGCTGGTAGAGTCTGTTCCCATGCGTGTATGCAGTTTGGTGCTTTTGTAAAAGCCAAGCAAGGTAGGCATACTGCGCAAAATAATGCGCAATTTTTCCGCGCGCTCTTCACACGTAGGGGGTTCTGCCAAAGAAGGGCCGTGGCTTATGTCTGCTGCCTGAGAAATGCACAGGGCAGCGCCATCTGGGCCTGTAAGGGGGCAGCTTGGCAGGGGTGGGTTTTCGCACACACGTATCATGGTGCGTATCATTTGCTTCAGGTGTGGGCCGCGGCCTGCGTTAATGGCGCGCTGAAGGCGGGTAATGCCTTGTATATCCTTTGCTTTACCTTCCTGCCAGTCTTTAAGATTAAAAATCTCCAGATGGGTGATAAGACCCTGGCAATCCCACAAAAGGTTTAGCACATCTTCTGTTGTCAGGCCTGCAAGGTTGAGGATAACGCGGTTACCGCTGTAGATAGAGGTAAGCCAGTCAAGAAGTACAAGGGGTGGCAGGCGCAAAATTTCTGGCGGGTTAGTTTGCCAGGCAAACGGTGCTTCCTGTTCTCCACTTTCTGGTGATTCTGGGCAAATAGGTCCGGAATTATTAAGGCGCTCAATAAATGTTTCCGCTGTGTAATTATCGAGTATGCGAATTTCTGCCTGTATTTCTGGGGGAAGATTGGCAAAGTGGGTATTCCCGCCAAGTTCATACAGAGTTTTAATTTTTTCGCATAAAAGCGGGTAAATACTTTTTTGGATAAATTCTGCCAAATGGGAAAGGGAGGCTTGCCCATTGCCCACAAAGCTTAAGAAGGCCTCTTTTTCCAAAGGAGGGCAGGCAATAGCAAGTTCTTCGCTTAAGTCAAAGCGGTCATGCCTGTTCCAATGATCCAAAATAGTGAGGACATTATTTTCCAGCCATTTTGTGGCCTTGTGCCCTTCTTCCATAAGGCGGCGCATAGGCGCTTCATCCAGAAAGTTTAAAAAGCCCTGCGCATCAGAAAAGCCCCGTGGTATCCAAATAAAGTCCACAAATTTTTCGCGGAAAGGCGCGTGGAATAAAAGTCCAATGCGTACAGTAATGCCCATAATTTCTGCGGCTGTAAGCAATTCGCGCGCAGCTTCCGGGGCAACGTAATTGTAATAAATAACAGTAAGGGAGCGTATGCCTTTTATCCACGCATCCATAATAAGGTGGGTGGCATTTTTGCGGCCCTTGGTGTTGGCGTCGTGTACATGGTGGTCAAAAACAGCCTGGTTCCATTCCTCTGGCATTTCCAGCAAATAATAGCTGCGCAGCAAGCGGCGCACAACAGAAGGCTTGCCAGTGGCCGCCTGACGAAAGTCATGCGCCAGACAAAGCTGCTGGCGAAAATTTGTAGAGCGCACAATTTCCTTCATTATCTGGATAAGCACACGGGCCGTATTATGGCGCAAAGTGGTGCGGGCGCTGACAAGCACATTTTCTTTAAGGGCTTGCAGGGCTTTTAGGCGCTCATTTTCCTGCCCTTGCTTCAGGGTATCCAAAAGGTGCAGCACGGCCGTTGCTATGCGCATTTCACCTGGCATGGCCAGTTCAACAATTCCATTAGGGTGCAGGTCTGCAAAAAAAAGCTCGGTTTCCTGCTCTTTTTCCTTGGCATCTGCACTTTGAGCCTGCTGGCGTTCCTCCATTGTTTTTTGGATAAGATCAAGAAATGCGTAGTCTTGCGCATCAAAATGAAGGCGGTCAGTGAAAGGGGGCTTTTGGGCTTGTTGCATAGGGTTTCTCGCTCATACCAGAACATGAGTAATTTGGCGTATTATGGGCAAGAAGCGAAGAGAAAGCAAGCAAAAAAGCATGGACGTGCCTAGCGGGCACAGCAATACCCGCCAGATACCCCTTCCGGGCTAAGCACCACCTGCCATATTTGCATTTGGCGCGCCCTGAAGGCCCCGGCGCAGCAGCATAAGTAATAATGCAGGGCCCTGTTTCTTTTTTCTTCTACCAGCAGTTTTTTTTCTCGTACACCCTGGCGAAAACGGGTATCCCAGGCCATAATGGTTTTGTCGTAATCTGCGCCAAAGTTGTGCCAGTCTTCCATAATATACAGGTCTGCAAAGCTTTCGCACATATCGGGCAAGGAGGGTGGGGCGTGTTTTGTGTTAAAATTTTTGCGTATCCACGGGTCAATATACCCGTGGCAGGTGTTTTTTCCAATGGTATGCATGAGGAGCAGGCCATCGCGCTTTAAAAAGCGTCGTGTATTTTGAAAAAATGTAGAAAATTTGTTTTTGGGCATGTCCATAAGCGTGCCCATTGCCACAATGCGGTCATAATGGCCAGGGGGTAATGTGTTGCCCAAGGCCCATGTGATGCCGTTGGCATTATAATGATTTTTGGCGTATTCCAATTGGGCTTTTGTATGGCACAGCGCTGTTACATGCACCTGGCCGTGCTTGGCCAGGTATGCAGGCAGGGCGCCCCAGCCACAGCCAATATCCAGTATGCGCATACCAGGCTTGAGCTGCAGTTTTTCCAAAATAAGGGCAAGTTTATGTTCTTGTGCTTCCAAAACACTGCTGGCACTTTTCCAGTAGCCACTGCTGTATTCCATAATTTCGCCAAGCAAATAGGTATAGAAATCTGTATGGTCTGTGTTAAAAAGATTGTCG
>CAZPTC010000229.1:0-4211 GCA_964589455.1 uncultured Desulfovibrionaceae bacterium
CCTTCATCGCGTGGGACGCGCGATCACTGTGTTTGTCTTTCACTACAAGCCCACGTCCATGTGGTTTAATTTCCATGCCGTACACCGCCAAAGCGTTATGCACTTCTTGCCAAGTTTGCGCCTTGGCCACGTTTTCTAAAATGGCCTCTTTTTTCTCAAGCGCGTAGCTCTCAAAACTTTGTTGGCCTGTTTGTGCTTCCACAGTGGCCGCTATTTCATTCCGGCGTTCTTTTTCTTTTGTGGCTACGCGGCCTGTATCAACGGTTAATCCATATTCCAGCTCAAGCTGTCGGCAAACTTTATCGCGTATCCAAAAATCTCTAAATTCTTTGTGTACCGTGTATTTTTCTGGGTTTACCATATTATAGGCAATGTGCATGTGCAGATTGTCTGTATTTTTATGGATTCCACAATGGCGTTGGTGTTCGTTCCAGCCCAGAGCCTCTGCAAATTTCTTTTCTATATCTTTGAAGTCTTGCACTGTAAGGCGCTCTTCATCTTCTGGCCTAAAACTCACAATTAAGTGATAGGTCTTGGCGTTTTTGCTTCTTGTATTAAGCGCTTGTGTGTCTTTTACTTCTTCAATGCCTTCTTTGTAATCTTCACCACCAAAGCAGCCTTCGCACCACGAAGCAAGACACTTCTCGCCCTTGTTCTTTGCGTCCGCTATATAAGACGCAAGTCTGGCGTAGTTGTCATTTTTTGCTTGTATGTGTGTGCGCTTGCTTATCATAATTTTTCTATTTGCTTTTGTATTTCCTGCTGTCGCGTATCCAGCTCATGCAAGAGTTCATGCACTGTTTTTTTGTCTGCACCGTTTGCCAAAGCTTGCTTCACAAGGCCGCCTATACGCCCCAGCTCGCCTTTAAGCTTCCGTAGCTCCATGCGCTCCTGTTTATGCTCAAGGCTTGGTACAGGGCTTCCCAGAGCCACTACTTTGAGGAACTTAGAAACGGATAATCCTGCCCTGCGGCTGGACGCTTGGATTACGCCATACTCCGCTTCTGTCAGGTAGGTTTTTACTGGTATCCTTTTTGTAGGCATGGCTTTTCCCCTTGCCAGTAAGCTTGCTGTAAACATTCCACGCATAATTTTTGCCGCGCTCCACGCTTGGGGAATGGTACTTGCCCACTGCAACCCAATTAAAGCCGTGTCGATTAATTTCTTGATTTAATATCCATTTACCCCAGAAAAGATTTGTTTCTTCATCAAGCAAAGAATTAGCTGGAATATTAAACTTATTCATCCACCATGAATTTACTTGCATCAGCCCAACATCAAAAGATTTTTTCGCACTCTGGGCATTTGCGATTATGCCTTCTGCTTCTTCCAGTGTTTTCGGAAAATAGGCTTTGCCTGCAACATTTATTGCTAAAGGGTTGCCGCCACTTTCCTGCTGGATGATAGCAGCGACAAGCTCTTCCAAAGAAATTTCCGCGTAACAAGGGAAAGGCAAAAGCACAGCTAGCCCTATCCACAGCAAAATCATATTGAAAAAAGCCTTCATCGTCTTTAGCCTTTTGCTTAGCGTTGAGTGCTTGCGCGAATAAGCTGCCCCGCAGGGCAGGACAGGGGGGAAAGGTGGTACCACTTCCCTTGTCCTGCCCCCAGTGGTAAATATTCTGTAGTATATTTTGTAGAAATACTCAATACGACTATGCGAATTTATTATAATATATGAAAATATAATTTATTATTGAAAAGCTTTGCATAGTATTTTTGATATATTATAGAGTAGTATAATTTACTATACAATGGAATAATTTGCTATGCTATATTATTGCTTTTTTATAAATAAGCTTAGCAAGCGCTTTCATTGAAGCTGAATGCAGCCATACATGTAAAATATTTAAAGCATGAAAAGTATTGCTCATGCATATTTTTCTTGACTTAACTGCCAGTATTTCTAAAATCTAGACAGAGGTGCTGAAAATGAAACGCAAAATTGAATCTCAACTGCTGGCATGGAAAAATACGCAATCTGGTAGAATGCCGCTCATCGTAAATGGAGCCAGACAGGTAGGTAAAACCTATATCCTTCGTGCATTTGGCGCCGAGCAATTTAAGAATGTTCTTTATGTTAATCTAGAAATTAATCTGGCCGTGGCGTCCTTTTTCAATGACAATATTGCCCCTGACCGCCTTCTGCGGTATCTGGAGGCTTCCACTGGGGAGAAGATTATTCCGGGTGAGACACTTATCATTTTTGATGAGATTCAATCTTGCGAACGGGCATTAACCTCTCTTAAATACTTCTGTGAAGAAATGCCAGAATTACATGTGGCCGCCGCCGGAAGCCTTTTGGGTGTGGCAATTAACAGGCAGCACTATTCTTTCCCTGTTGGCAAGGTAGAGACAATTACACTGCATCCACTAGATTTTGAGGAATACCTTTGGGCAAGGGGAAAAGAAATGCTCTGCCAAGAGATTTACTACGCCTTTGCAAAAATGGAGCCCATGCCAGGTGCACTGCACCAGGAAGCCATTGAGCTCTACCGAGAGTATCTGATTATAGGCGGAATGCCAGCCTGTATTAACGCCTTTTTTAGCAGCGGCAGCTTCCTGGATGTGCCACTGGTGCAGAATGAGATTCTAGACAACTATATAGCCGATATGGCCAAATACTCCAGCAACACCGATAGCGTGAAAATTCGGGCTTGCTACAACTCCATCCCCGCGCAGTTGGCAAAGGACAACAAAAAATTCCAGTACAAGATAGTCCAAAAGGGAGGCAGTGCCACCATTTTTGGTGCATCCATTGAGTGGTTAAGCCTGGCTGGCGTGGTGTTAAAGTGTCAGCGAATTAGCCAGGCTACTGAGCCAATTGCTGTCTATGCCGACCTGTCCGCCTTTAAACTCTACATGGGCGACGTGGGCCTGTTAGCCATGAAATCCGGTATCTCTCAGCAGACTGTACTCTCTGGGGCAGGAAACACCTTTATGGGCGCTGTGACGGAAAATTATGTGGCCCAACAATTTGCCGCAAAGGGCTACGACCTTTATTACTGGGAAAGCAGTAGCACCGCCGAGTTGGACTTTGTACTGCAAAAGGGAGCCGATATAATTGGTGTGGAGGTGAAAAAGGGAGAACATATTCGCTCCCGGAGCCTCAGCGTATTTGTGAGTAGCTATAACCCTGCATACTCTATTCGGCTGTCCCTCAAGAACTTCGGCGAAGTGGACGGGCTTAAGTCAATCCCACTCTATGCTGCGTTCTGCATATAAAAGGAAACGTCAGTTCCAAGCCAATAAAAACAAGCCCCTCCATAATATTATGATGGTCAACTGGTTTTGTAGCAAGTTGTAGCGACAAATGTATACGCACTATCACCTTCAACTTGTAGCAAAAATAGCAATTGTAGCGCTAGCAAACAGGTAAAGTAAAAAATGCAGCCTTCTTATAACATCTTACTTTGTCGCATACTGATAGTTACCTAATTTATACCATTCCTACGCCGCTTAACTGGCGCGGAATTCATTACTTGATCCATACATTCGTCTATTACAGAAGCCGCACGGCGAATAGCATCGTCCGCAAGGTGTGCATAACGTTGTGTCATTTCGGGGCTTCCGTGCGTGAGAAGCTTTTGGAGTGTAAAAAGATCCACTTTGCCAGAACTGGCCATCCAAGACGCATATGTATGCCTTAGGCCGTGCAATGGGCGAAAATCTTTCGGCAATCCCGCTTTTTCTTTCACCCGTTTGAGAAAACGGCGTAACTCTACTCTCTGCTCTCCATTACGGCCAGGAAAAACATAAGGGCTTCCTTCAAGTGGCTGCACACGTTCTAACACTGCACGAGCGGCGGTTGTCATAGGTATTTGTGTAGTCTTACCATTTTTTGCACTTTCACCCCGTAATGTGATAGAGTTTTGGAAAAAATCCAGATCATCCCACTTGAGGCCTAGTAAGGCACCTCGTCGCATACCTGTTGCAAGCGCAAGACGTACCAAAGCCGCAAGGTTTTGGTCTACTTCTGCATCTAGGGCCCTCATCAAATCATTTGCCTGTTCGGGCGTGAGGCACTCTGTTTTCTGATTATCCACAGTAGGCATAGGGATAGCGCATATTTCATTAAGCTCATATAAATCTAAGCTGTCTTTTCGGGTACTACTTGCTCCATAACGCATGAGGCGGCGCAAAAGTTCTAAAATATGCTTAACCGTTTGCGGCGCTTTGCCTTCTGCCTCTAACTTTCGCATAAATTCTTT
>CAZPTC010000230.1:0-4186 GCA_964589455.1 uncultured Desulfovibrionaceae bacterium
CCCCCCCCCCCCCCCCCCCCCCCCCCCCCCCCCCCCCCCCCCCCCCCCCCCAGTAACTTTTCCTCCCCCTACCTCTCCCTTAAACTTTCCGTTGTATATTGTATAAGGGGCGATAAAAAGTATTCTATTACACGGCGCTTACCTGTTTTTACTTCTACAGAAACCGCCATACCTGGGGTAAGGTTCACTGCCACATCTTCCACCATGATGGTAGAGCGTTCCATTTTTACGCGCATGGAATAGATAAGCCCACGCTTTTCATCATTAATAGCATCATGCGAGATGGAAACAACAGTGGCAGGTATTGTGCCATATTTTGTATATTGGAATGTTTCTATTTTTATTTCCGCTTCCTGGTTTGGCTTTACAAAACCAATATCTTTGTTTTCTACAAAAGCCTCTACTTCCAGGTGAGAATCCTGAGGAACTATTACCATTACAGCTTGTGCAGGTGTTACAACGCCGCCCACTGTATGGATCGCAAGCTGCTGCACAGTTCCATCTACTGGAGAAGTAAGGCGCATAAGGTTGTCACGGGTACTGGCTTTTAGCAGCTCCTGTTCAAGCGCAGCTATGGCTTGTTGCCCTTCACGCATAGTGTCCAGGGTTATACGGCGTGTTTCGGCAACTAGCTCTGCCCTTTGTTTTTTCCCTTCCATTAATGCGGCTTCATTAGCTCGATACTGGCTTTTCTGGGTGGCAAGGTCTGCCTCCAATTCAATGCGGTTTTGTTCAAGCTGTAAATATTCATGGCTGGAAACGTATTTTTGATCCACAAGGGTCTTATAATCTTTGGCACGGCGCTGGGCAATAGGCAGGGTCTTTTCCAGCTTTTTTATAAGCTCTTGGGTAGAACGCAAATCTGCTTCTCTGCGCGAAATATCTGCATCAATTCTATCCAATTTACTGGTGTACTCCGCAATTTGTCCATCAAGAAGGTTTTTAGCTTCAGTATAAAGAACATCGTCCACATTATCTACCTGCCTTGGACGGTCAAGATAGATGGCTCCTGTATCCAGAAAATGCAGAATGGCCCTACCCCGTGCTACCTGTAAAAGTGCAACAGCCATTTCTCCTTCCAGACGCTCTTTTTCTGCATTGGTTGTTGTGGCGTCTAACTCAATAAGCACATCACCAGCTTGCACATGCTGGCCATCTGTAACAAAAATATTTTTTATTGTGGCTGTTTCAAAAGGCTGTATGACTTTGGTTCTGTCACTTGGCACAATTTTGCCCTGCGCTGTAGCTACCACATCAATGCGGCCAAAAATGGCCCATAAAAGAGCCAACAGAGCAAAGGTAAGCAAAAGCCACAGGGTGACATGGGGAGCGGCTGGCAGCGGTGTTTCCTGCAAAGAAAGAGCCGCTGGCAGAAACTGCGCTTCATACGGCAAGCGCTCTGGAGATTCCATTTCTTTCCTATGCCGCCAGGCATGGCGAAAGGCTTCTCCGTATCGCTTTCTCAGGTCTGCAAATGCTCGTAAACGTGCGCCCATACTCAACTCTGCTGCAATTTATATAAGTATGCGTACTGGCCATTTTCCTTCTGCAAAAGGTCTGCATGGCGTCCCATTTCCACAATTTGTCCACGTTCCATAACTAAAATGCGGTCTGCATGGCGCACTGCAGAAAGGCGGTGTGCAATAATAATAACTGTACGACCTTTGCATATTGCCTGCATATTATCTTGGATAATCCGTTCCGATTCATAGTCCAAGGCACTTGTTGCTTCATCAAAAATAAGGATACGCGGGTTTGTAAGCAATGCCCGTGCAATAGCTATGCGCTGACGCTGCCCACCAGAAAGAGTTGAGCCGTGCTCCCCTACTAAAGTTGCATACGCTTCTGGCAGTTCCACAATAAAATCGTGCGCGCCTGCAAGCTGTGCAGCCTGCAAGACTGTTTCTAAAGGCGCACCAGGGTCTGTAAGCGCTATGTTATCGCGTATACTGCGGTTAAAAAGCACGTTTTCCTGTAGCACCACACCTATTTGCCGGCGTAGGGAGCTTGCTTCTGCAAGAGCCAAGTCCATACCATCTACCAGCACACGGCCTCTTTCTGGCACATAAAGCCGCTGGATGAGTTTGGTAAGTGTACTTTTGCCAGAGCCAGAGCGCCCCACAATGCCAATAACTTCTCCAGGCTTAATTTCCAGAGAAATATCTCGCAGAACTTCCGGTGTATCAGGGTTGTAGCGAAAAGTGACATGGTCAAATGTTATAGCACCCTTCAGTGCGGGCAGGCTGCCTTTGCTTTCTGCTACTTCTGTGCGCGTATTGAGAATATCCCCCAGGCGCTGAACAGAAATGCCCGTTTGCTGGAAATCTGTCCATAATTGTGCAAGGCGCATAATGGGCTGTGCCACTTGGCCAGAAAGCATGTTGAACGCAATAAGCTGGCCAATAGTAAGTTGACCAGAAATAACAAGCTTTGCGCCAAAATACATGGTGGCAACTGTAACAATTTTAGAAATAAGAGTAATAGCGCTGTTTGCCCATGTACTTATTGTGGTGGTTTTGAAACCTGCCGCAACATACCCGGCAAGCTGGTTATCCCATGTGTGTGTCCATTGTGGTTCTGCGGCCATGGCCTTTACAGTATCAATGCCGCTTATAGTTTCTACAAGAAAAGCCTGGTTTTCTGCGCCTCTGTTGAATTTTTCATTTAAGCGCGCGCGCAGTACGGGTGTGCATATAAGTGTCACAATCACATACAGAGGCAAAGAAAGTACCACAATAAGCGTAAGCCAACCACTGTATAAAAGCATGACAAGAATAAACACAATAGAAAAGAAAAGATCCAGCACCAGTGTAACGGCATTGCCTGTAAGAAAGGCGCGTATATTTTCCAATTCTCGCACACGGGCAACAGAGTCGCCCACACGACGTGCCTGAAAATAGGCAATAGGCAAGGCCAGTAAATGCCTGAATAAGCGCGCACCAAGCTCTACATCTATACGGCTAGTGGTATGTGCAAATACATAGCTGCGCAATCCCGTAAGCACAACTTCAAAAATAACCACTACAGTAAGGCCAATAGCCAGAACATCTAATGTAGTAAAGCCCCTGTGTACAAGCACTTTATCCATCACTACCTGGAAAAACAGCGGGGTGATAAGCGCAAAAAGCTTCAAGGCAAAGCTTACCACAAACACTTCTGTAAGCAGTTTGCGGTATTTTACAATGGCAGGGATAAACCAGGTAAAGTCAAAGCGCTTCATTTCCCCACTGAGAGAAGCGCGGGAGGTGAAAAGAATAAGCTGTCCATTCCAGCGCTGGAACAAAACTTCAAGCGGGATAACTTCCGGACGCCCAACCAGAGGGGATTGTATAAGCGCCTGGCCTTGCCTGTTGCCTTGCGCCTGGGTTTGAGGCGGGTTTTGGGTTTGCCCTTGCCCATCGTCTAGCTTTGCCAGAATAAAAAAATCGTCCTCACCGTTTTCATTTTTGCCCACTGCAATAGCAGGCAAGGGGCTTTTGGAAAGTCGCTCTGGCTTTACTTTTACAGCTTTTGCTACCAAGCCCAATTTTTTGGCTGCAAGCAGAATTTCAGCCACACCAAAAGGGTGGCCACTTCCCCCAAATTCATGCGCAAGTTGCTCTGGGTCTGCGGCTACACTATGCAGGCGCGCCATAAGCACAAGGCTGAGTAAACCAGAATCTGGCGTTTGTGTTTGAGCAGAAGAGAACGCCTCGTCCATATATGCACCTTTATGCGGGAAAAAGTATGAAAAGCCACAAGTAGAAAAGGGGCTGGCCTATGCCTGCATTATGCCATGCGCAAGCATAGACCATTCATACCCCTGCTGTTTAATCTATTACTTCCAGTTTGCGGCCAGTACGGGCGCAAGAGCATCTCTATAATCATCTGGCAGGCTGCTTTGCCCGGCTGCTGGCGGAGCAAAAGCTGCCATGGCAGAAACAAGTGCATCCACTTGCGTGTGAAGCAATGTTTCACCTGTTGAAGTTGTGAAGTTTTCTATGCGGTAGGCTGTACCAGAGTACCAGTTTTGTATTGTGGCTTTGTCTGAAGAACCAAGAATACTTACTTCAAGATTAACCCCCGACTGCTTGAACCAAAGCTGATCGGAAGTAATATCCGCGCCAAAAGCGAGGGTATCTGTGTTGCCGGAGGTGTTGTCATAGTCATATATTGTGTCTTGACCATACCCACGGGCGAAGATGTA
>CAZPTC010000231.1:0-4107 GCA_964589455.1 uncultured Desulfovibrionaceae bacterium
TGCCCTCTCAGACTCTCCCGCTGGAGGGGATAATCCCCTCCAGACCTCCTTTACTGGCGGTCTGTACACTTGGCGTGCGGTACGGGGTTTATGGCGTGTGCGGCAGAAAAATACGCGCCCTCACCTCTTCTTTGACTTACAGATTTACTAAACGCAAAAACCGTTCTTGTCAAAAAAGAGGCGAGGGCGCATTTGCCTTTTCCCGCAATGTTTGAGGTTGCTCAAACATTGCGGGAAAAGTTTTATTGAGAGATGTTATATGGCCGATAGTGGTGAAGACGCAGGGAGTAGTCCCTCATGCAGGTCTTCCGTAGTAAATGGTTTTTTTGAAAGGGGATGGGGGTTTGGGGGAAGGGGAAAAATTTTTTTCCCCAAAAAAATTTTTCCCCTTCCCCCAAATTTCCTACTCCCCTCTTAAATCTGCCACGCGCTTTGCCTTGCCTTCTGATGTAGGCAAGGAATTTAGCTGCACAAGGTCTACCTTGGGGGTAAGTAAAATTTCATCATGCAAGCGCCGCGCAATACGGTCTTGCAGGCCACGCAGCACTCGCATGTCTTCCACAAAATGCTCATCGCGTATTTCTACCTTCACGCGCAGATTTTCCAAAAGGCCTTCTTTTTCCAGTTGGATAAGGTAATTTTGCCCCACTTCCGGGAAGGACATAAGCACCTGCTCTATCTGCATGGGGTAAATATTGACGCCTTTAAGAATAAACATATCGTCAGAGCGGCCTTTAATGCGGTCTATGCGGCGGTGTTTACGCCCACAGGGGCAGTCGCCGGGTATAATGCGGGTAAGGTCGCGCGTTCTGTAGCGCAAAACAGGCATACCTTCGCGGGTAAGGGTAGAAAGCACAAGCTCGCCTGTTTCGCCATCTGGTACAGGTTTGCCTGTGTCAGGGTCAATAATTTCAAGGTAGTAGGCGTCTTCCCATACATGCAGGCCGCTTTGGTCTTCGCATTCAATGGCAACGCCAGGGCCATTCATTTCAGAAAGGCCAAAATTGTTATGTACACGCACGCCCAGCATTTCCTGTATACGCTGGCGGGTTTGCTCTGTGTAAGGTTCTGCGCCAACAATAGCTATGCGCAGGGGCAAAGCGTGGGGGTCTTCCCCTTCAGCCATCATCTGGCTGGCAACGTGCAGCGCGTAAGAGGGCAGAATATGCACGGCACTGACGCCAAAGTCGCGTATAAGTTTTATCTGGCGCCGTGTATTGCCAGCCCCCGCAGGTATGGTCATGCAGCCTAAATGTTCTGCGCCGTAGTGTATGCCAAGGCCACCCGTGAAAAGGCCATAGCCGGACATATTTTGGAATACATCTTCCTTGCGTACGCCCGCCACAAAAAGGGAACGCGCCATAAGAGAAGACCAGGTTTCCACATCTTTTTTGGTGTAGCAGATAGCAACAGGGGAGCCGGTAGTGCCGCTGGAGCAGTGCATACGCACAAATTCTTCCTTAGGTACGCAGGCAAGCGCGTGGGGGTAAGAGGCGCGTAAATCGTCCTTTGTGGTAAAGGGCAGCTTGGTAAGGTCTTGTGGGCTGCGTACATTGTCTGGGGAAAGACCGGCTTCTGCCATACGTTTAGCGTAAAACGGGGTTTTCATGGCTTGGCGCAGGGTAGTGCGTAAGTTTTCAAGCTGGCGTGCGGCGATTTCATCGCGGCTGAATAATTCTGCTTTGTCAAAAATTTCCACGGGGGTATCCTCTGTTTTTGGTGGTGCTTTGCTTGTACACGCAAGCAAAAGAAGGGTCAAATAGAAAGGGAATGCGTTAAAAAAAAGCGCCTTGGCAGAGCCAAGGCGCGCAGTAAAACCAAAATACGTTAGGTACTACAAAGCCTCCGGCCCCGCCACAAGGACGCCCGCGTAATAAAAGGGGTAATAAAATTGGAAGGAAGCGTGCATAGAAAACCTGCTGGAAAAATGTTTACGAAGAAAATATAGAGGGAGAAGGGGAAAAAGTCAAGAAACAGAAAAGAAGTTTTTTAGGTACCCATTATTTTTGACATGTGCAACTTTTTCCTCTATGTTACAGTTTCAGTAAAAATAAGGAGCCTTCTATGGCAAAGGCATGGAAAATGATACTTCTTGGCTTGGGTCTTTGTGTAGTGGTAGGTTGCGTACTGCTGTTTTGGGTATTTTCTGTTGAACCTAATATGCTGGATACACGCCGGTATACAGTAGAAGACAATGCCCTTGCAGGCCTAAATGTTGTATATATTACAGACTTGCATGTTGGCCCAAAACAAAAAGAACGTCTGCAATCTATAGTACACCATGCGAATGCATTAAAGCCAGACCTTGTTGTGCTTGGTGGCGATTATGTAAAAGGCCGCAGCGATAAAACCACCCTTGCCATAGAGATTTTGGCAGAAGAGCTTGGCAAACTGCAAGCGCCCTTGGGTGTGTATACGGTGCTTGGCAACCATGATGTGTGGTACGGCAAACAGCGGGTTATAGACGCATTTGAGAAAAGGGGCATTCCTGTGCTGGAAAATAAAAACGTGCCACTTGCAAAAGGGGATATAGCTTTTCACCTTGCAGGTGTGGAAGATTTTTGGGAAGGCAAGCCTGATATCCCCAAAACTTTGCAGGGAGTAACAGGCCCAGTACTGCTTTTAAGCCATAACCCAGACCTTTTCCCGGACGTGCCGGAACACGTTAATCTTACTCTTGCAGGCCATACACATGGTGGGCAGGTGGTTTTTCCTTTTATTGGGGCGCTTTTTATACCCGCCAAGCGGGAATACGCAAGCGGCCGTATTACAGAAGGCAATAAATGCATGCTGGTAAGCACAGGGGTAGGCACAAGCATATTACCTGTGCGCTTTAATTGTGTACCAGAAGTGGTGCATATACAGTTTGTGGAAGAAAAAACGCCGCAATAAAAGAGCAATAGAAGGAAAAAATGCTTAATCATTTGAAATTTGCAGTGTATGGCAGCACCACTGTAGAAGGATATTATACAGTTCTTTTTCTGTATGCGTTACCAGCCACGCTGGGACATCTTTTCCGGCTGTGAGAATGGTTTTTTCTGCTTCATCCACACTTTCTATAAGTGTTTTTTTGCTGCTGTGGTACACCCCTGTTTTACAATATGTGGCAATTTGCATAACAAAAAAAGCCGCTTTACATGCTTCTTGCAAAATGGCGGGCCTGCCTGCCTGGTCTGCGTATAAATAGGTGTGGCGCAGCATGTGGATAAGTGCAGAAGCGCCAATTTTGGCCCCTGCCGCTATATCCGCCTGGCTTATGGGGGGAAGAAAGGCCTCTAAGGTGCCGTAGCAGTCTTTTGTATCCATTTTAAAGGGAAAAAGCTCGTGCTTTGGCCAGCAGGCAAATTCCTGCAAGCCGCAGATAAAGCCGCACGCTTTATGCCCTTCTGGCATGGCATGTACAATGCGCCTGTAGGCATCAAGGTCATCTAAGCTTACTGTGTCCAGTAAGACAACAAGGTCTATATCGCTTTTTTCTGTTGCCTCGCCCCTTCTGTAGCTGCCTTGCAGACCAAGATATACAAAGCGCGGGCCGAATGCGCTGTGCAGTTGGGGAAGTATACTATCTATCCATTCCTGGGGTATAATCATTACAACCTCATGCTTGTTGCATTTAAAAAGGGAAAAAACGGGGCACATTCAAAAGAATGTGCCCCGTTTTTAGGGGTTTTAGCCCAAAATTGCCCGGCAAACTTTTTGCCGGCAACGCGCATTAGCGCATAATCTTCACTTCGTCAGCAATGGGGTCAGCCTGGCCGCTATTGGCTTCTACATGAACTCTGTCGCCCACTTTCAGGTCAGCAAACATCACGTCGTAGTCATTGCCTGTGCTTGTTACCACTACTTCAAAATCGCTTTCTGCATTCACAAAGAATGTCATGTTGCTGCCATTTTGGGCTTTAATGGTAAAGGTAGATTTTTCAGGAGCAATGCTTTCTACTATGCCGCCAACATGGATTTCTGCTCTGGCAAAAGAAAGGGCAGGGGCTGCAAAAAGCATAGCCACAAGGCAAAATGCTGCAAAAAGTGTGCTTAATTTTTTCATGGAGTATACTTTTTGAATAGTGGTTAAGAAAAAAAGGTCTGCCTTTATCTTACACATTTCCT
>CAZPTC010000232.1:0-4093 GCA_964589455.1 uncultured Desulfovibrionaceae bacterium
GGCACAGAGGAGCGCACGGCAAAAGGGGGTATACTGGCCATTTATTTTGCATGCCCCGCTGCTGCGCGTATAAACTCGCGGAAAAGGGGATGGGCATTCATGGGGTTAGATTTAAATTCCGGGTGGAACTGGCAGCCAACAAACCAAGGGTGAGCAGGCAGCTCTATCATTTCCACAAGGGAACCATCTGGGGAGGTGCCGGAGAACACCATGCCATTTGCTGCAAGCACATCTTTATAGGCATTATTGAATTCGTAGCGGTGGCGGTGGCGTTCGGATATTTCTTTAACCTTATAGGCTTCCATAGCGCGGGAGCCTTCTGCAAGGGAGCAGGGGTAAGCCCCAAGGCGCATGGTACCGCCTTTTTGGCTGGCGTCACCCCTTTGCTCCAAGGCATTTTTGCGGAAGTCAAACCATTCGGTCAGCAGGTAAATAACTTTGTCTTTGGCATTTGGCTCAAATTCTTCAGAATTAGCGTCTGGTATACCGGCAACATGGCGGGCAAATTCAATAACCGCGGCCTGCATGCCAAGGCATATACCAAAGAAAGGCACATTATTTTCGCGGGCGTATTTAATGGCGGATATTTTGCCTTCTACACCGCGGTAGCCAAAGCCACCGGGTACAAGAATACCCTGACAGCCGGCAAAGCGCTCTGCCACGTTTTTATCGTTTAATTCTTCAGAATTGACATAGCGTAAGTCTACATCCAAATGGTTGGCAACGCCGCCGTGGGTAAGGGCTTCATGCAGACTTTTGTAGGCTTCTTTAAGCTCTACATATTTGCCCACTATAGCAATGGTAACAGTGCCTACAGGGTTTGCAAAGTCGTGCATAAGTTTGCGCCAAGGGGCAAGGTCTGCGTTGCGGGCAGGCAGGCGCAGCATAATGGCCACTTTTTGGTCAAAGCCTTCCTCGTAGAATTTCAGGGGTACTTCGTACACATTTTTCACGTCTACAGAAGAGAACACGGCATCCTGGCTGACATTACAGAAAAGGGCAATTTTGCGCTTTACTTCTGCGGGGATTGGCTCTTCGCAGCGGCATAAAATAATATCCGGCTGTATGCCAATGGAGAGCAATTCTTTTACACTGTGCTGGGTGGGCTTGGTTTTATGCTCGCCCGCTGTGCGCAAATACGGCACAAGGGTAAGGTGTATGCTCAGGCAATTTTCGCCCAATTCAGAACGTAACTGGCGTATGGCTTCTAAGAAAGGCAGGCCTTCAATGTCGCCCACAGTGCCGCCAATTTCAATAAGGGCAACGTCTGGGGGGTTATCGCCTTCTGCAAGGCTGAGGATAACACGCTTAATTTCGTCTGTAATATGGGGAATAACCTGCACAGTGCCACCTAAGTAGTCACCGCGCCTTTCTTTGATAATCACATTATAATAAATGCGGCCGGATGTGGTGCTGTTTTTTTGCGAAAGGGGGGTGCCCAAATAGCGCTCGTAGTGGCCAAGGTCAAGGTCAGTTTCTGCGCCATCGTCTGTCACAAATACTTCCCCATGTTGGAAAGGGCTCATGGTACCTGGGTCTACGTTAATATAGGGGTCCAGTTTTTGGATGGTAACAGAAAGGCCTCTGGCTTTTAAAAGCGCGCCAAGTGACGCAGAAGCCAAGCCTTTACCTAATGACGATAACACGCCGCCTGTGACAAAAATAAATTTTGTTTTCATTATTCCAGCACCTTTTTATTTGACTTAACGTCCTGCTTGACGTCACGCCGCTTCCCCTTCTATACTTGAGGCTAGGGTTAAAGAAAAGCATTTTTTAAGGAGTTTCCATGGCAAGTGTCCATGTTCTTGTGCTTACTGGTTATGGCACCAATTCCCATGTGGAAAGCGCGCACGCTGCAAAGCTGGCGGGGGCAGATAAAGCCGATATTGTGCACTTTGCGGATATTGTTTCTGGTGATGTTGCACTTTCTGACTATAATTTCCTTATTTTTCCGGGCGGCTTTCTGGATGGGGATGACCTTGGCGCTGCCCACGCTGCGGCAAAGCGCTGGCTGTACGCGGTGGATGCAAAGGGCACCCCGCTTATGACGCATTTGAAAAGCTTTATACAGGAAGGCAAGCTTATACTGGGCATTTGCAATGGTTTTCAACTACTTGTAAAGCTTGGCCTATTGCCTGCACTTGGCGGGGAATATTTCACGCAGCAGGTTTCTTTGGCGCATAATGCTTCTGGCAAGTATGAAGACCGCTGGGTACGGCTTGGGGTAAACCCTGCTGCGCCCTGCATTTTCACAAAGGGGCTGGATAATCTTACCATGCCTGTACGGCATGGGGAGGGGCGTCTTGTACCAAAGGATGAGGCTACTCTTTTGGCATTGCAGGCCAATAATCTTGTTTCTCTTTCCTATCTGGATGAAAAAACGCTTTTGCCCACGCAGGAATACCCGGCTAATCCCAATGGTTCTCCGCAGGGTATTGCAGGCCTTTGCGACCCCACAGGCCGCATATTGGGGCTTATGCCCCACCCGGAAGCGTTTAATGACCCCACTAATGCGCCTTTATGGACACGCGGGGTGCAGGAATTACCGGGTATTGTGCTGTTTGAGAATGCTGTGCGCTATTTGCGATAATAGGCAAGCTGCCCTAACCTACTGACTACCACCCACAAACCCCAATAGCCGGTGCAGGGGCGCTTGCCCCTGCCGCGGGGGTCTGGGGGCGAGAAGCCCTCAGCAAGCTTTCTATGCCCCCCAGGAGAAACACCATGAACAAACTTGCAGTCATAGCCATAGGCGGCAATTCTCTTATAAAGCGCCGCGACAAGCAGAGCGTGGAAGATCAGTACGAGGCGCTTTGCGAAACTATGGAGCATGTGGCGGATATTGTGCAGGCTGGCTGGCAGGTGCTTATTACGCATGGCAATGGGCCTCAGGTGGGCTTTATTATGCTGCGCTCTGAAATAGCGCGGGCGGCAACAGGTTTGCACTTGGTGCCATTGGTAAGCTGTGTGGCAGACACGCAGGGGGCTATTGGGTACCAGATACAGCAGGCACTGGGGAATGCGCTGCACAAGCGCGGCATGGCCATGCAGGCGGATAAAGTGGCAACAGTGGTCACGCAAACCCGCGTAGACGCGGCAGATCCGGCGCTTATGAACCCCAGCAAGTTTATTGGTGAATTTTACGCGGCAGAACAACTGGCAGAAATCCAGACAGCGCACCCAGACTGGGTGATGAAGGAAGATTCTGGCAGGGGTTACAGGCGCGTGGTGCCTTCTCCAGAGCCTTTAGAGGTGATAGAGCTTGCTGCCATAAAAACGCTGCTTGGGGCAGGTTTTCAGGTGGCGGCAGCAGGCGGGGGTGGCATACCGGTAGTATCTGCGCCAGAAGGGCTTTTTGGCTTAGATGCGGTGATAGATAAAGACCTAACAAGCGCGCTTCTGGCAAATGCCCTGGGGGCGGAACTTTTGCTTATTTCTACGGCAGTGGAGAATGTCTGCCTCAATTATGGCAAACCAGAGCAGAAGACACTGGGTATTGTGTCTTTAGAAGAGGTAAAAACGTATTACGCACAGGGGCAATTCCCGGCAGGGAGCATGGGCCCTAAAATAGCGGCTGCCATACGGTACTTGGAAAATGGCGGCAAGGCTGCGGTTATAACCAGCCCGGAGCACATGCTGCAAGCGCTTACGCATGGCAAGGGCACCATTATTACAGCAATTAAACGATAACAAGAGGATTGAACAATGGACACACTGCGCATCCACAGCTTAATTAACAAATTGGCGGCTTGCGAGTATAAAGGCATGTATGGCTCTGACTTTTTGCTCACCTGGGAAAAAAGTTTGGATGAGCTGAAGGCTGTATGGCTGGTGGCAGATATTCTGCGGGGTTTAAGGGAACAAAACAAAAGCGCGCGTATTTTTGATTCTGGCCTTGGGGTTTCCCTTTTTAGAGATAATTCCACACGCACACGCTTTAGCTTTGCCAGTGCCTGCAACCTACTGGGTCTTACCGTGCAGGACTTAGATGAAGGCAAAAGTCAGATAGCCCACGGGGAAACCGTGCGCGAAACCGCAAACATGGTTTCTTTTATGGCAGATGTTATTGGCATACGGGACGATATGTACATTG
>CAZPTC010000233.1:0-4091 GCA_964589455.1 uncultured Desulfovibrionaceae bacterium
AAGCCGCGCCCGATGTTTTCGCTCAGTGGGAGGCAGAAACCGGCAGGAGGTAGTTTCCATGCGTATACTCATGTTTGGCTGGGAGTTTCCGCCGCATATCAGCGGTGGTCTTGGCACCGCTTGTTATGGTATAACGCGCGGCCTGGCACGCCGTGGAGCAGAAGTACTGTTTGTTTTGCCCCGCCTGAAAGGCGACAGCCAGGGCATGGACAGCCACCTTACCCTGCGCGCAGCTTCTGGCACCCATGTACAGTCTGTTACTGCCAGCCTTTTGGCAGAAGCCACCCATTCTTTTTGGGATACCCATATCCACCTGCACCCTGTAGAAAGCTCTCTTCTTGCGTATGACACAGTAGAAAGCTATGCAGAGCGTTTGCGCCTCATGCAGCAGCATGAAGAAGGCACCCACTACTGGGCAGAATACCATAACAGCGCATCTGCCATTGCCATAAAGGGCGATTACGGCCCAGACCTGATGCAGGAAGTTTTCCGTTACAGCCAGGCAGCCGCCGCTATTGCCCTGCAGGAAGGCATGGACTGCGACATTATACACGCCCATGACTGGATGACATACCCCGCAGGTATGCTGGCAAAATCCCTAACTGGCAAACCCCTTGTGGTACATTTACACGCCACGGAATATGACCGCAGCGGCGAAAACATTAACCCAGATGTTGCGGCAATAGAGCGCGCAGGCTTACACGCGGCAGACTTAGTTATAGCTGTCAGCTACCTTACCCGCAATATAGCCATTCAGCGCTATGGTGTACCAGAGGACAAGGTGGTGGTGGTGCATAACGCGGTTTCCCGGCGGGATGCAGGCAAGGCCTATAAGGTGCCACCCCTTGCACAAAAAGAAAAGCGTGTGCTTTTTATGGGGCGTGTAACCTTTCAAAAAGGGCCGGATTATTTTGTAGAAGCCGCCCATTTGGTTTTGCAAAAAATACCCAACACGCGCTTTATTATGGCTGGCAGCGGGGATATGCTTTCCCGCATGGTGCGCCGTGTAAGCCAGTTGCGTATGGGCAGCCGTTTCCATTTTCCTGGTTTTATGCGCAATGAAGAAGTAGACCGCATGTACGCCATAAGCGATTTATACGTCATGCCTTCTGTTTCAGAACCCTTTGGCATTGCCCCGCTTGAAGCCCTTATTTACGATGTGCCTGTGCTGGTATCCCGCCAGTCTGGCGTGGCAGAAGTGCTGCGCAATGCCCTAAAAGTAGATTTTTGGGATATACGCGAAATGGCCAATAAAATATGCGCGGTGCTCACTTACCCCCGCCTTTCTGCAGAAATGGTAAAAAACTGCCATGAAGAAATGCGTATTCTCACATGGGACAATGCAGCCCTTCATTTAGAAAATGCTTACAAGTCTGTTTTATAACCGGAGGAAATGACTATGCCTGCCCTCTGCTTTTATTTCCAGGTTCACCAGCCTTACAGATTAAGGCCGTATTCTTTTTTTGATATAGGCGCCCAACCCTATTATGAAGACGCCACCATTAATTGCGATATTTTGCTTAAAGTGGCGCGCAAGTGTTATTTGCCTATGAACGAGCTTTTGCTCAAACTTATTAAAAAGCACCAAAACCGCTTTAAGTGCAGCTTTTCCATTTCTGGTACGGCCTTAGACCAGTTTGAAGAATACGCACCTGAAGTATTGGAAAGTTTTCAGGCACTTGCAAAAACAGGCTGTGTGGAGTTTTTGGACGAAACCTACGCCCACTCCCTTTCCTTTTTGTATTCAGAAGCGGAGTTTAAAAAGCAGGTGCAAAAACACCGCACCCGTATGAAGGTACTGCTTGGGGTAGAGCCAACGGCTTTTCGTAACACAGAGCTTATTTATTCCAATGCGCTTGGCCGCGTGGTGGAAGAAATGGGGTACGAGGCTATTTTGGCAGAAGGCGCAGACCATGTACTTGGCTGGCGCAGCCCAAACTATGTGTACCAGCCAGTGGGGTGCAATACCATTAAACTGCTGCTGAAAAATTATGCGCTTTCCGATGATATTGCCTTCCGCTTTTCTAACCATGACTGGCCGGAATTCCCGCTTACCTCAGAAAAATTTGCCTCATGGGCTCATCAGGTAAATGGCAATGGGGAAGTGATAAATCTTTTTATGGATTATGAAACCTTTGGTGAACACCAGTGGGAAGAAACCGGTATATTCCATTTTATGCACGCCCTGCCAGATGCCATTTTGGCAAGCCCGGACTTTTGCTTTATGACGCCCACAGAAGTGGCGCGTACCTATAGCCCCAAGGCCGCGTTAGATGTACCCCAGTTTGTCTCCTGGGCAGATGTAGAGCGCGACCTGACTGCCTGGCTTGGCAATGACATGCAAAATGATGCCATAACAGCCCTTTACAGCCACGAAGGAAAAGTGGCCAGCCTGAATGACCCGGAATTAGAAAGCACCTGGCAACGCCTGCAAACATCTGACCATTTTTACTATATGTGTACAAAATGGTTTGCAGATGGGGACGTACACAAGTACTTTAACCCATACGGCACCCCGTACGATGCGTATATCAATTATATGAATGTGCTGGCGGATTTTCAGCTCAGGCTGGATGACAGACTGCCCCACAAAAGATGAAAAGGCTAAAAACTGGACACCAAAAAGTGAACAGCACTAAACAATAAGGAATACACATGAAACCGGAAAACAGTTCATTTTTATTTGAAGTAAGCTGGGAAGTCTGCAATAAAGTAGGCGGTATTTATGAAGTTGTAGCGTCTAAGGCCCTGCAGGCTGTAGAAGACTACGGCGATAATTACTACCTGCTTGGCCCGGATATGCGCAATAACGCAGGCTTTATGGAAACAGATGAACCCTGCTGGGACAGCCTGCGCCATGCCATGCTTGCCAAAGACCTGCGCTGCCGCTTTGGCCGCTGGGATATACCGGCAAATCCCAAGGTTATTCTTGTAGATTTTAGCAAGCGCTACAATTCCAACCAGCTTTTGCATGAACTGTGGGAACGCTTTGGCGTAGACTCCCTTTCCGGCGGTTTTGATTATATAGAACCTGTTACGTTCAGCTATGCCTGTGGGGAAGCCATTGTGGCGGCCTATAATGCCATTTGCGCCCCCCTGCAAGGCAATGCCATAAGCCAGTTCCATGAATGGATGTGCGGTGCCGGCCTTTTAGCCGTAAAAAAACTTGCCCCAGAAATTGGCACTGTGTTCACCACACACGCCACAATGCTGGGCCGCGCTATGGCAGGTGCGGGTGTAGATATTTACAAGCAAATGCGCAATATATCCCCCGCGCAGGAAGCTTCTGCCTATAATATCACCGCAAAATACTCTATGGAAAGCGTAAGCGCGCGCGAAGCGGATATTTTTACCACTGTAAGCCAGATAACCGCGGATGAAGCCACCCTTTTTCTGGGCCGTGTGCCAGATGTTATCACCACCAATGGCCTGGATATGCGCCTTATCCCGGACTTTAGCACAGACAGGGAAGTAGCCGCCGCAAATCGCGCCAAACTTTTAGAGCCTGTTAAACGCCTTTTGCGGCACGACTTGCCAGAAAACACGCGCATCATGGCTATTTCTGGCCGTTATGAATTCCACAATAAAGGCGTGGATGTGTTTTTAGATGCCCTTGTAGCCGCGCGTCAGGCCATGCAGGAATCTAATACCCATATTCTGGCCCTTTTGCTTGTTATGGGCGGGCATACAGGTATTAATGTGGGGGCCGTAAGCGGTGACCCCAACATTGTGGCAGACCCCAATGACCCTACAGCCGGTTTTCTTACCAGCCACCATGTATACGATGCCCCCAATGACCCCATTCTGAATGCCTGCAAGCGCCTTGGCCTTACCAACAAGCCAGACAGCAATGTGCAGGTGGTGTTTGTGCCTTGCGCCTTGGAAGGGGACGATGGCTTCTTTAATATGCCATACTTTGATATTCTTTCTGGCTGCGACCTAGGGGTTTTCCCCTCCTGGTACGAGCCTTGGGGCTATACCCCGCATGAAAGCGCGGCATACGGTGTGCCCACAGTCACCACAGACCTTTCCGGCTTTGGTATTTGGGCGCGGGAAACTGAACCCGCAGGCTCGCATGGGGTCACCATTTT
>CAZPTC010000234.1:0-4067 GCA_964589455.1 uncultured Desulfovibrionaceae bacterium
GGGATAAGCGGCAAAACTTCTGCCAAAAGCGGTAAGCTCATATTATCTAGCAAAATACGCTCCGGCTTACAGGCCACAGCTTCTTCCACCTCTTTTCTTGTGCGGCATTCCACAATTATGGGCAGGCACTCCGCGTAAACATTGCGCAACACATTAATCGCCGCTGTTATTGAGCCAGCCGCATCTATATGGTTATCTTTCAGCATAAGCATATCTGTCAGGGAAAAACGGTGGTTTTTCCCCCCGGCCATACGCACCGCGTATTTTTCTAATGAGCGGTGCCCCGCAAGTGTTTTGCGTGTATCCAGCAAGGTAACATTTGTCCCTTCAAGCTCATGCACGTATTTAGCGGTTAAATTCGCCACGCCGCATAAGTGGCTTACAATATTAAGAATAACGCGCTCTGCCCTAAAAAGCAGCGCCGGGTTACCTTCCAGCTTTGCAAGTAATGCGCCCTTAGCCACCTTTGTGCCTTCTTCTGCCAAAATTTCCCAACGTGCAGCGGGCAGAGAGCAACGGCCATTTTCTCTGTCAAGCACTTCCATTTCTCCAAAAACCATGGCAATAATAGGCAGACCCACAACAAGCGTGTTTTCTTTTGCCACAAGTGCTGCAGAGCACCTGCTCTTGGGGTCAAAAAGTGCACTGCTTGTGGCATCAGGCCCATCTTCATCCAGTGCCAGTCGTATAAGGCTGCGGCTTGTTTTTGCGCCTTTGCCTTTCCAGGGGGTATCCATGTTTTGTTCTCCAGTTGGGCTTCTTTTTTTCAAGTAGTGTGGCGCGGGGTATGTCTTGCTTCCCGGGCAGAGCAAACATGTATTGTCAGTTTTTTTCCTTGTGCAGATGTCACCGCATACGCTGTTCCGCTTGCTCCTTGCGGAAAAATGGTGTAGCTAATTGCAAGCATATAAATAGTAACAGGCCGCACGTCAAGCAATGTGTGAACCTTCACGAGCACAGAAGTGCATGGATTTAGTATGGAAAAGAAAATAAATGAAACGCGTATGCAAGAAGATTCTACCTTTCTTGCACCCGATGCTAAGGCCACAGAAAACACCGCATTTTCTCCCTCAGATGCGACCGATATTTTACCAGAATCCACCATGGCCTTTGCCTCCTGCGGCGAAGCCATAAATTCTGACCATCCAGCCGACCGTGCCGAGCAAATTGAAAATTTGCCCCTTAACGAGCAAGTTTGCTTTCTGCGTAATCTCCCCTCTGACGAAGCCGCAGAAACTATGGCAGAAATGGATGAACAGGATGCCGTGGATGTTTTAGAAAATCTGGACGCAGACGACGCCGCCCGTATTCTTGCAGAAATGGACCCTGACGACGCCGTGGACCTTTTAGAAGAAGTGGACGAAGACCACCGCGATGTCCTCTTGCGCAACCTGAACCCCGAAGACGCCCTTGAACTGCGCGCCCTCCTTACCTTTGACCCAGACACCGCCGCCGGTGTCATGAATACAGAAGTCACCCTTGTTGACCAAGACCTTACCGTAGACGCCGCCATTAACCTTATCCGCCAGGAAATGGAGGAAAAAGAAACCCCCTACTACGTCTACGTTGTGGACGCCGCTGACAAGCTTGTAGGTGTGCTTTCCCTGCGCGACCTTATGGTTCTGCGCCCCGGCTCCCGTATACGCGACGCCATACCCCCAAAACAGGAAATTATTTCTGCCGTATTTGACGCCGATAAAGCAGAAGTTGCCCGCCTTATCGGCCACTACAACTTCCTTTCCCTCCCCATTGTGGACAGAGAAGGCCACATGATGGGCTTTGTTACCCACGACGATATCATAGATATTATCCAGGACGAAGCCAGTTCAGACATGCTCGGTATGGTGGGTGCAGGCCAGGACGAAACCGTGGATACCCCGTGGACAGATTCCATCAAAATGCGCCTGCCCTGGCTTATCGTCAATATGCTCAACTCTTGCTTCGCCGCAGGTATTGTCTACCTTTTTGAAGGCTCTATTGCCCAAATGGCCCTTTTAGCCGTCCTTATGCCCATTGTAGCCAACCAGTCCGGTAATACTGGCCAGCAAGCCCTTGCCGTCATGATTCGCCAACTTGCCGTGGAAAAGTTTGAAAGCAAAAAAGCCTGGCACGCCGTCTTGCGTGAAGCCAAAATAGGCTTTATCTCCAGCCTTATCCTCGCCTCCCTTGCTTTTATCGCCGTTTTTATCCTGAGCGCCAACCCCGTTCTTGCCGCAGTTATGGGCGCCGCCCTTATCGCAGACATGACCCTGGGTGCCATTGCCGGCGGCTCTATACCCCTTATTCTTCGCTCCCTTGGCCGCGACCCCGCCCAGGCCTCCAGCATATTTTTAACTGCCCTCACAGACAGCGGCGGCTTTTTTATATTCTTGGGGCTGGCAACATTGTTTATTTTGTAACGGATATAGGGGGCGCTGCCCCCTAACCCCGTCGGGGGGGATAATCCCCCCCGAACCCCCTTGCCTAGTGCAGGCTGGACGCTCGGCTGGCGGGTGTGGGGTAGCATATTGGCTGGCTGAAAATAACGTGTGCTTGCTTCTTTTTGCTCTTTTGTCTTACTGACAAAAGAGCAAAAAGAAGCAAGCACACACTTTGCCATTCCCGCAATGTTCTCGCAGGCTCGAACATTGCGGGAATGGATGTTTTATTTAGAGCAGTTCCGTTATCGCGGTGCTGTCCACAAACCCCACGTCACCTGCCCCAAACTTATAGAAGCATCAGATGGTGGGTACTCTTTATGTGTAAGCACTGACATATTAAGAAGCTGAAATTCTTGTTGAAGACGAGTAAGAAGCGTCTGGTTTTGCATGACCCCGCCAGAAAGCGCAATGGGTATATGGGTTAAGCCGTGTTGCGCCGCCGCCTTTTGTACAAGCAATGCCAGCGTTTTTGCCAAACTTGTATGGAAATGTGCCGCTATTTTAGCTGGCGAATAATGGGGCAAAAGAGGCAGAAAAGCCGCAAAAAAAGCGCAGGTATCCAGTTCAAAAAAAATTTCGCCAGAAAATGTGGGGTTAGAAGGGTTGGAGAGCAAAGCAGAATTTGCTTCAGAAAAAGCAGTGGCATTTGCAGAGCGTATAAAATGTGCAGGGTCAAGTGGAGGTGGAAGCGCAGAAGTGGAGCAGGAGAAGGCCATTGCCGCCATATTTTCCAAACGCATAGCCGCCTGCCCTTCGTATGTCTGGACAAAGCAAAGGCCGAGCAGAGCAGCCATTGCGTCAAAAAGGCGTCCCATACTGCTGCATAAGGGGCAATTAATGTTTTTTTCCAGCATAGTGTGCAGCAAAGGTATATGGGGCTTGTGGTCTGCAAGCCACGGGCGGGTGGGCACAGCAATACCTTGCTTTTCTAGAAGATACAAAAAAGTTTCTGCCACGCGCCAAGGCTCTTTGGCCGCCATATCCCCCCCTGCAAGAGGGAAAGGGGCAAGGCGTGCAAGGCGCGTATGTGTGTGGGTAAGCGGGTCTGCATACAGCACTTCTCCACCCCAAATTGTACCATCTGTACCAAGGCCTGCGCCGTCTAAAATAAGGCCAAGCGCCGGGGCCTGGTGGGCATTTTCTGCAAGTGCAGCGTAAAGGTGCGCAAAATGGTGCTGCAAAGTAAAAACAGGGATATTGCGTTCTGTAGCCAGTTTTTCTGCCAACTGGGAAGAAAGGTAGTCTGGGTGCAAGTCTCGGATAAGAAGAGAAGGGGAATTTTCCTGCACATGTTGAAGATGCGCCAGCGTTTCCTCAAAAAATTGGAGTGTGGAAGGGGAATTAAGGTCGCCAATGTGCTGGCTGACAAGTAATTCTGCTTCTTTATTCAGGCAAAAGGTATTTTTTAGCTCTGCACCCATACCCAGAATACATGGGAAGGTTTGATCTGGCAAAGCGGGCAGGGCAAGTGGCACAGGCACATAGCCCCTTGCGCGGCGCAAAAATATGGTGGGGGCATCGGCTGTGGCTGGTATAACAACAGAATCGTCCACACGGATAAGAATATCGCGGTTATGGCACAAAAAGGCATCTGCTATGTGGCCAAGGCGCTCAATGGCCTCCCGGTTGCCAAGGCATAACGGGTCA
>CAZPTC010000235.1:0-4048 GCA_964589455.1 uncultured Desulfovibrionaceae bacterium
CCCTTTTGTGGACAAAAGGGTTTTTCCCTTCCCCCACACCCCCATCCTTTTTCCTAAAAAACGTTAATTTTTCCATTTGTTATCTATCACTTGTCGTATTGTCTGAGGCCAACAGTTCCATAGCTACATCCAAAAGGACAGGGAGCTGCTTTGTGGCAATTTCATAAACACTATCTTGATCAAGAATTTCGTAATAATGCGTCATTTTATCACGAAAACGGATTATCATTGCCCACTCAACACTTGGATAACGTTTGGAAAGTTCCGGTAATTTTTCGCCATCGCGCACATATTCCTTTACATTTTCCACCACACCGGCAAGTGCATGCGCAACCGCGTACCTAAGCTGCATATCTGCGCGCCAATCTTCCAAACTTTTTCCATGCAAAAAACTTTGCACTGTCTGCCCGTACTCGGCGATCAACTCCAATCTTCTACATGACTTTTTCATAAACCACCATGCGCTCACCCTCTATTTCCCGCCGCACGCTTTCGCGTAAAAGATCCTCATGCACAACATCTACAGGTACACCAAGGATACTCTCCAGCTCTAATTCTACGGCATAACGCAAAACACCTTCAGGCCTTTTGCCAGGGTCAACCTGTACAATAAAGTCAATATCGCTTTCTTCTGTTGCATCGCCACGGGCCATTGAGCCAAACATTTCAGCCCGCAATATATAAGGGTAATGCGGAAAAACACCCGAAGCTTTTTGAATTATTTCCTGCGTATTTAACATAAGCATCCCCACAGTTTTACAGCTTCTCCGCCACACGCTCACCCAATATACCTGTGGGCCGTATAATCAATATTAAAATCAGTACCAGAAAAGAAAGTGCATCCTTCCACGCTATGGTCAAATACGCTGCGCCCAAAGTTTCTATAAGGCCCAGCAAAAGCCCACCTACCATTGCGCCGGGTATATTCCCTATACCGCCCAAAATAGCCGCCGTAAATGCCTTTAAGCCATAAGACAAGCCCATATTAAAATCTATCTGCCCGTAAGACATGCCCACTAAAAGACCCGCTATACCGCCAAGACCTGGGCCAATAAGAAAAACAATGCTGATAATTTTGTTAACATTTATGCCCATAAGCTTTGCTGCGCCCTGGTCAATAGCCGCAGCGCGTATGGCAGTGCCTGTGCGTGTTTTATGGATAAACCAGTACAAGGCCACCATTAAACCAACAGAAGCCGCAATAGTCACAAGCCGTATAAAGGGCACACTTATACCCGCAAACTGCACCACATACGAAGAGCGCAAGGCTTCCGGGTACACATAATACTTTGCGCCCCATATAAGCATAATAGCGTTTTGGAAAAATATGGAAGCCCCAAGAGCCGAAACCACAGCGGATAATCTGCTGGCTTTTCTCAGCGGCCTGTAAGCCGCCCGCTCTAATATATACCCCAGCAAAGCCACCATGCCCATAACCATAATGGCCACAAGCATAACGGCTAGCCATGTGGGTACCTTACCCATAAGCCCAAAAGACAGGAAAAACGTCATGCCCAAATACGCGCCAATAGTAAACAAATCGCCATGCGCAAAGTTAATAAGCTTAAGTACCCCATACACCATGGTATACCCAAGCGCCACTAAGGCGTATATGCCGCCTATGGCAAGGCCATTGATGACTTGCTGGAAAAATTGGTCCATAGTTATTCCTTGGGGAGTAAGAAGCTGGGGGAAATAATTTCCCCCAAACCCCCTTATTTGGGGCGTAAACGTATGCGCTGTATAAAAAAATTGGGGCTATATGGCAGCTTTGTTGCGTCTTCACCAGGATAAAGAGGCTTTGCGGGATTTCAGGTGGGATAATTTAATGCTGCAAGCTAGAAAGCAAACAGACATTTCGCGTGTATTTTTTTAAATATGGGCTTACAAGAAAAACCGATAATCCACACCCAAAACAGCCCCAAGGCGCTTGGCAATATTTTTTCCCATAGGGCGCTTGCCATTCTCATATTCACTAATAGCACGGCGGCTTATACCTGTTTTTTCTGCCAATTCTATTTGTGTCAGATCTTCTCTGTGACGCGCTCCGCGTAGACAAGCTGCCGCCGCTTCTGTGGGGGTGTAAGGGAATACTTCCTCAAGAGGATATGATTCTTTTTTTACCGCAGGTGCGAGAGGCGTTTGCCCCGCAGATGCAGTTTGATGTTGCGGAGGGAAAGGTGATATGCCTTTTTGACGCATAAACGCTTTTACATCGTTAAGAAGTGCAAGAGGGACAGCAAAGGAGAGAACCACTGCATCAGTAAGGGGCTCTTTCGTGTGTTCCAACATATTTCACCTCAACAAGTTGAACTTTCGCATCTACCACTTCCCACACTGCCACATAGCAAGGGTGGCCTTTTTTGATGTGACAGTGGTGGCTTGTGTACGAAAGTTTTCCATAGTTTGGCCAAGCCCCTTGCACAGGGCCAGTATTTTGGATGTGCCTTAATAAAAGATATACGCTATCTTGAACACTCTTTGGCAGTTTAGCTAGTTGTTTCTGCGCCTTAGCAGAAATAATAACATTCCAGGCCATAGAAGTGTCCTTTTGATAATGTATATTTTTTGACTACATTGTCAAGCAAAGGGCAAAAAGCAATTTACATGTCATTCAACAAAAACTTTCTTAACCGTGTGTATTTCGTAAAGGTACCACTCACTTTTGCTGCGCAAAACCTTCGCCGCACCTACACGCAATAAGGGGGTTTGGGGGGGATTATCCCCCCCAAAAAAATCCCCATAACCACTTACTTCTTCAGTACAAAGTCGCCATTCGCGTCTACAACATAAAGCTGGTACAGCTCGCCCACGCGGTCGCCTTTTTGATTGAAAGAGAAGGTACCGGTGATGCCGGAAAAGTCTTTCAGGTCGTTTTTAAGGAAGGCAGCAAGGGCAGGGGCATCGGTTTTGCCGGTTTTAAGGGCTTCCACAAGCACATTAAAGGCGTCGCCTGCAAGAATAGCCCACACAGACTGGGGCATGGCGTTGTATTTGGCCTTGTAGGAATCTAAGAAGGCCTTGCCTTCGGGGGTAACCATATCCGCAGGCACTGGGGGGCTAAGGAAAAAGAAGCCTTCAGCGGCTTTGGGGCCGGCAATTTTCACAAGGTCAAGGTTATTCACGGCATCGCCGCCCATAAAGGGCACATTGTAGCCCATTTCCATTTTTTGGCGCAGCAGAAGGCCGGCTTCCGGGTAGTAACCGGGGTAGAACACAAGGTCAGGGCCAGCGGCCTTCAGCTTGGTAAGAATGGCGGAATAGTCGCGCTCTTTGGGGGTAAGGGCATCAAAGAAAACCACGTTAATGCCGGCCTGATCCAGCAGGGCTTTGGTTTCGTCAGCAAGGCCCTTGGAGTAGGAAGAATTATCGTGCAGAATGGCCACATTTTTGTAGCCTAAATCTTGGATATATTTGGCGGCCACTTTGCCTTGTTCGTCATCGCGCGGGGAGGTGCGGAAAAAGTATTCCAGGCCTTTTTCTGTCAGGCGCACACTGGTGGAACCTGTGGCAATTTGTATAAGCTCTGCTTCGTCCAAAATATTTTGGGAAGCTTCTGTCACGGCAGAGCCGTAGGTGCCAATAACGCCCACAACGCCAGAAGTGGCAAGCTTTTGGGCGGCAAGGGCGGCGGTGCGGGGGTCGCCGCCATCGTCTTCTACCACAAGTTCAAGCTGCTTGCCGTTAATGCCGCCTGCGGCGTTTACATTATCCATAAGAAGCTGGATAATCTGGCGCATGTCCTGGCCTTCGCTGGCCCAGCCGCCTGTAAGGGGGCACATAAGGCCAATTTTCAGGGTTTCCGCCTGCGCGGAAAGCGCGGTACCCACGGCCATACTTGCGACCATGAGAGAAAGAAGAATTTTTTTCATAATATCCTGCCTGTGGCAAAAGAGGGAAGGGAAAAGTACGTTTTGCAGGATACTCCAATTCCGTATTAAAATAAAGTCTCACGGTATGGGAATTTTTTGCGGGAATTTGGGCGAGAAGGCTCTCGCCCGCACAATATACAACCATACAAGAAAACAAGTGCTGTAGCTGCTCAAAT
>CAZPTC010000236.1:0-4046 GCA_964589455.1 uncultured Desulfovibrionaceae bacterium
TGCAAGATTATCCGGTACTTTAAAGGGGTCACCTTTTTGGGGTTCCTTGGGAGGTTCCGGTTTCTTGGAAGGCTCAGGGGTCTTTTCTGGCTCTTTAGGCTTTTCAGGCGCAGGTTTAGCTGGGTCTGGCTTGGCTGTATCGTCTTTTGGCTTTTCCGCCACTGGTTTTTCTGGCGCAGTGGCAGGGTTGGCTGGTGCTTCTGCCCTGTAAATAAAGTCTGACGGGGATGGCTTGCCAACAGCAGCACCTGGCTGAACAGGTTGCTGTCCACCTGGCTGAACTGGTTGAACCGGTTGAATTGGCTGAATAGGCTGAATAGGCTGCTGTACAGCCTGCTGGGCAGCGGCTTCCTGGGCTATAGGCCCAACTGCCACAGTGTTTTCCGGGGTAGCCACAGGGGTTGCGGCAAGGGCAGCGGCTTCTTCCTTAGGCAGGACAGCGGCAATAGGGGCTAAAGACTGCAAATCTATGGGGCTGCCTTCTGCATCTACTATATTGCCTTTTTCATCTATATGCAGGCCAGTTGCCAGTATATTCCCCTCTACATCCACCAAACTGCCTTTGTCATCCATAGTCACAAAAGGTGTGGTGAGTACATTGCCTTTGTCATCACGCACAATACCATTGGCATCTGCCTGCAAATTTTCTGCAGGTACAACAAGCCCAGCGGAATTAACAATATTGCCAGAGGCATCTATACCAAGTGTACCGGGTAAAACAGGGACGGGAGTCTGCAGCGGGTCTGCCGGCAGGTACACGCGCGCGCCATTTTGTCCCACAACAGGTGGCAGCGCAATAGGCAAAACACCCGTTGCAGTTGGCAGCATAATACGTGTTGGCGGTATAACCCGCACGGGCCGCTGCACCACTACATCTTCTTTATTGCGCACTATGCGGGTTTCTTCTGCAAAAGCAGGCACTGCCCACAGCATACCAGCACAAAGCAGGGCTGAACAAAAACGGGCGGGTATATGGACCATGTATTTTACTCCCATATTATATTGCCAAGGTATATTGCCAAGGCATCCGGATCATATCTGGCCAACTGAGCAGCCAGGTTAAAGAGCCCTACTGACCAGGGTATTCTTTAGCGCCTTTCTTGGGCCATTTGGTGCCTTTTTCCTGCTGGAATCTCACTTCCTTTTTAGAAAACTTTGCATCCCACGTCACGGCGTTATCCGTAATATTGACACCATTACACAAGGTTTTGTCCCCTGCCTGCACACAGCGTATTTCTTGCCCGGAATAGGGCAAACCACCTGAGGGGCATATTATTTTCTCTTGTGTTGTTATGACAAGCTCTTTGTCTTCCATCTGGGCAAACGCATCTGCCTTGCAGATTTCATCGGCACTTTGTATGCCCACATAGCCTACCCCTTCTTTATTAAAGAAGTATTCTATGGCCAGGGTTTTCCCTTCCCCGTCTTCCAGTTCCACATTGCAGCGCCACAAGCCAGCTAAAAAGCCCATATCACTTGTGGGTACTTCTGGCAGTACAAGTGGCACTTCTGGTTCTACAGGCAGCTCCGGTTCAACTGGAGGAGTTTCTGGAGCAGGCACCGGCTCGGCTGGGCCTGATATGGCAGCAGGCTTTTCGCACAAAGCGGCTCTTTCCAGCAGGGCAAGGCGTGTGGGCTCAATTTCCAGGGGTACTTTCTGCTCTTGCACTTCTGGCAGAGGGAAAAGGCAGGTAAGTAACTGCGTGCCTAGTGGTGTAAAGTACAAAACCAGCAAAAGCATGAAGAATAAAAAGGGCAATAGCCACCAAAAACTCATCCCCCGCTTTGCAACTGGCGCAATGGGTACTACTGGCACCACTGGCTCATCCTGCGCAGTTGGGTTTTTGGGTTTTGCAGAGGCAGATTCTGTAAGCGTGGCAATTTTTTGGACAGATTTTACCCCTTGGGCCACGCGCGCAAGGTCTTGCGGCTGCGCCCCCAGGGTAGACGGGCCAAAGCCCCAGCTTGTAAGAACAGGCTGGTCGCCCACTAAAAAAATATGCGCATCATCCGGGTACTGTGTGGCAAGTGTAAGCAATTCGCCTGCCAAAGCCTGCGCAGGGTTTTGCTTTAAGCTTTGCGCTAATTCCTGCAAAGCTTCTGCCATAGTGGCAATTTCCCGCCGCACAGCATCTTGCTTTTCTTGTGGCATTTGGGTCAGAGAAACCGGGTTGCCCTGCACGGCACAGTACCAGTCAATAAGATTGCGCTGGGTATCCACCACTGGCTCTGCAAAAAGCAACACATAGGGCAGGCCTAAGCGCTGGCGGATAATTTCTGTCAACTGGTAGTGGTTTTCATACACCAAAAGGCCCTGAACGGCCAGTGGATGATACTCACCTTGCTTTGTTGTACTCACCAGGGTATTTGGCATGGTGCTTTCCTGTACATAAACGGGTGGTTAGAGAGCCTGCTTTACAATACCAATTTTCTCTGCTTCTTGCGCAGAAAGTGGTATTCTGCCCCGCTCAAACAAAAGGCGCACTTCACATGGGCCTGCTTGCAGCAGCTCTTCATACAAAGAAAATTCAATACTCTTTTCTTCCACAAGCTTTGGAACAGACAATTCCGCTATGCGCGCCTTATGCGCAACATATTGGGGATATAAAAGGGCTCCAATAGCGCCAATAAGCGCAAGTGTAAGCAAAACAGGCACAAGGGCGCCCCCATGCTGGCTTTTGGGTGCATAAGTATGGCGCCTTGCGTTCTTCTTATACCACATATACCCCCCCAAAATGCACGCAGCTTTTGCCAGCGCACATGCTTTACAATGGCTTTGCCCACCTGCAGAAACAGGTTCTGCGGTGGGCATTTGTCATACATTTTTGCGTAGTCTGCAACTTGCTTTAATCCGTGTTCACAAATTCACTTTATGAACACGCAAAGGGCAAGACTTAGCTTTCTAAAGCCTTTAGCTTATCGTCCCATTCTTTTTGTTGTCTGGTAAGGTCTGTGCGGGTAGCTTCCAGCTCGGCAACACTTTGGGAATAGGTGTTGGTTTTGGAATTTACGTCTTCAAGAGAAGCGGATGCAGCTTGCGCGGGCTTAGCAGGTGCTTTGGCAGGTGCTTTGGCAGAAGGAGATGGCGGGCGGGCAGTAGAGGTTTGCTTTGGCGGATTTTTACCAATAGCCTTGTATTCATCTATAACAGCCATTTGGTATTCTTTTTCTTTTTCCTGTGCAGTGCCAAGGGCAACACCCATAATGCGGTTTGCTTCTTCTGTACCTTGCTTAATTTCTGCGTAGCGAGCCAAAAGTTCATCTTTCTTAATGCGGCCGGCCTTATAGTCATTAATAGCTTTGGTAAATTCTTTGTCGTAGCATTGTATGGCCATTCTGCCAGAAGCGGTGACATAGTCCAAACGGCTTATATCGCCTTCCAGGCTGTTGTAATAACTCACCATACGGCTGTTAACAGCCTTTTTTTCCTGGCTTTTTGCTTCAACATAGCCAGCTGTGCCGCCAACTGCTGCGCCTGTAACAGCGCCCACAGCCGCACCTTCCCAGCTGCCTGTGGCAAGGCCGCCAAGCAGACCGCCAAGCACAAGACCAATACCCGCACCACCTGCAACAGTTTTTGTGAAGTCAGATTCTACCTGCCGCAAACCTGCGATAGGGTCATAGCATGTTGGGTAATAATTAACAGCCGTTGTCTGAGTGCCGTACTGGCTGGCACAGCCACCAAGCATGAACACGCAGAGCAGAATGGTAAAAGCCCTGAACGCCAAAGGTTGCGATTTCATTAGACACCTCACAAAAAAGTTTTCACAAATAAGGCCTGAAACGCATACAACTTTTTTTGCATACAACATACAAAAAAGCCCATAGGATGCACTATGGGCTTTTTTTTTTTGCATGTCAATCACAGGGAGGAAAGGGAAGGCCTGGACACAGATCTGTGCTTATTCAGCAGGGAAAAACACATGCGAACAAAGAAATTTCAGGCATAGCAACACAAAAAAACAACCTACATTGTAGCAGTTTTTCTGTGTTGGCGAGGTAACGCCTGCTGGGTGTTAAAAAACTCTCCCCCAAGCTTGCGGCTT
>CAZPTC010000237.1:0-4026 GCA_964589455.1 uncultured Desulfovibrionaceae bacterium
TCAATAAGCAAAAAGGGGGAAATTTTGGCTTCAAATAAAAAAGAAGCGCGGGTATTTCGGTTTCAGGAAAAGCAGCAGGAGCCAGTACTTGCCCTGCTGAACGCGCAGGGTTATGCCTATACACCAGAGCCCATGCCAGGGGACTGCACGCATATTTTCCGCCTAACACAGGAACCAAGGCCATTAGGTTCCTCTTTAGCGGCGTTTTTTGGCCTTATCTACATACAGGATAAATCTTCCATGCTGCCACCTCTTGCGCTTATGCCGCCAGAAGGCGCAACAGTGCTTGATATGGCCGCAAGCCCTGGCTCTAAAACAAGCCAGCTTGCCGCAATGGTGGGAACAAAAGGGCTTGTTGCAGCCAATGAACCTAACCCCAGCCGCCTTACAACCTTGCGCCGCAATATGCAGGTTATGGGTCTTGGGCAGGTTATCACCACCTGCTACCCTGCAGAAAACCTGCCCCTTGCCGAACAAAGCCTGCCCTTTATTTTACTTGACCCGCCATGTTCTGGCTGGGGCACTGTGGAAAAAAATCCCAAAGTGCTTGCCATGTGGCAAGGGGAAAAAACCCTGCCTCTTGTGCGCCTGCAAGCCCAGCTTTTGGATAAAGCCCATAGTATACTGGCCCCCAATGGATGCATGGTGTATTCTACCTGCACCACCAACCCGGAAGAAAATGAAAAACAGGTAGAGCGCTTTCTTGCACGCCACCCGGACATGCAGCTTGTCCCCCTGCCCCCTCTGGAAGGCTTTGGAGAAAGCACTGGGCAAAACCAACATTTTTGGCAAATAAACACAGCAGAAGGGGCAAACCAGGGCTTTTTTGTGGCAAAACTGCGCAAAAATACGGCCTGCACATCTGCTGCTGATATTGCGGCAGCACCCCGGCAGGAACAGCAAAGCCTGGCATTTTCCCCACTGGCGCAAGAAATTATCCATGCAGAAGGGTTGGATTTTTCCCCTTACACAGGCGCGCAGGTGGGGCTTTTTAACGGCAATATGCACCTTGTACCCCACAAAGCGCAAAACCTGCCACAACCACTGCGCTGGCAAGGGCTGCATATTGGCAAAGTTTCCCAAAACCACGAACCCCAGTTTTCCCCGCGTGTGCGCGCCTTTTTGGAACCCCACACACTGCCTGCCTTGGTTTTAGAAGATGCAGAAGGCATAGAGCTTGTAGAAAAATTGCTCCAGGGGCAAAGCCTGCCTTTCCAAAACCCACAAAACGCGCGTTATGCCCTGCTTTACTGGCAGAACATGCCGCTTGGCCGCCTGCGCCTGAAGCAAAACAGGGCTTTTTGGTCAGAACGCTAACCTTTTTAGAGCCTTACAAAATTCTGTTAAAACAGCATGCCCTTGCCAAAGAGTAGCACAAAGGCTATTCTGGGTGGGCGTGGCAAAAGGCGCTGCGCAAAAATATTGCAGAAGGTACAGTATGCCAGTTATTACCCGTCCATTTGGAAAGCTTGGGGCCAATGCCCACCTTGTATACGATGAAAAAACAAAAGATGCCCTGCTGTTTGACCCCCCAGCCCCTTTTGCGTATGCGGCAAAAGCCGTGCAAGAGCTTGGTTTAACACTGCGCGGGCTTTTTCTTACCCATTTGCACTTTGACCATGCCCTTGGCGCAGCCGCAGCTTTAGAGGCCACTGGCCTGCCCATATATGTGGGGGAAGATGACTGGGCCATGCGCGATGTATTACTTGGCAGAGCCATGCAGTTTGGCGTAGACCAGGTGCAGCCTTTTGAGGCAGAAGTGCTTGCAGAAGGGGAGCATACCTTTGGCTCTTTGCGTTTGCAGGCTCTGCATGTGCCGGGTCACAGCAAGGGTTCACTCTGCTACTATTTCCCTGATATGGGCATTCTCATAGCAGGCGATGTGCTTTTTGCAGGGGCTATAGGCCGCTCTGACCTACCGGGTGGGGATACCGCCACCTTGCTTTCTGCCATTAAAGCAAAATTGCTTTGTCTGCCAGATAATACCCTTGTCTATTGCGGGCATGGGGAAGAAACCACCATTGGTGCAGAGAAAAAGTACAACCCTTATTTGCGGAATTTGTAATTTATGGAACCTTTTCTTCTGGCAGCAAGCCCCCGTTTAGAAGGCAACAGCGCCTTTGCTGCCCGCCTTTTTGCAGAGCAAGCCGGAAGAGAAGTAACCTTTTTGCAAAAAGCAAAAGTAAGCCCTTGCATTGCCTGCGATTACTGCATGGCTAACCCCGGTACCTGCTCCATACAGGATGACGCCCCCGCGCTTTTGCACACCATGCGTAGCGCGTCTTTAAGCGTTATTTTTTCCCCCATATATATGTACCATGTACCCGCGCAATTAAAGGCCCTGCTGGACAGGGGGCAAATGTGGTACCATGCATCAACGGCCTTGTCTGCCGAGCAAACCCCGCGTCTTGCCCTTGTGCTGCTTGGGGGCAGACCGCGCGGAGAAAAACTTTTTGAAGGCGCTTTGCGCAGCATACGCATTTTTGGGCAGGCTACAGGCCTTACCATGTTGGAACCTTTGTGCCTGTATGGCTTGGATGAAAAGGATGCCCTTGCCCGCAACCTGTACGCACAGGAACAAATACGCGCATATGCCCTTGGCCTGTTTAAGCAGACAGAGGGGGCTTAATGCTGCCACCATTGTCCGCTGCACCCCGCGCTTTTTTGCCTGCTTTTAAGCGTGTGTTTTCCTGTTCCCTTGAAACCCTTGGTTTAAGCGAACGCCGCTGCGTGGCCTGCTCCACGCCTTTTCGCCTCCATAAAGGGCAGTTGCCCCTTTGCCCGGACTGTATACGAGCCATGCAACCTCGGCAAACAGGCTATTGCCCCCTTTGCGGGGAAATTGCAGAAGAGCCGGATTCCCCGCCTGCATTATGCGCTGCCTGTTTAAAAGAGGCCCCACCCTGGCAGAACATGCGTTTTTTTGGGGAGTACGGGGGCCTTTTACGGGAATTGCTGCACAGGGCCAAGTACGGGGGAGACGCCGCCACTCTGGCTTTGCTTGGCGCTATGCTGGCGCAAATTGCCTGGGATATGCAGCAGGCAGATGCCCTTGTGCCTTTGCCGCTTTCTGCAAGCCGCCTGAAACAGCGCGGCTTTAACCAGTGCGTGGAAATGGGCAGGGCCATGTTGACTGCTTTACCAATGTATAAGACTGTCTATGCGCCCATATATGCGTCGGTGCGTGCAGACAACAATCTTCTCTGCAACAATCCCCCTGTTCTGCGCTTAGACTTACTGACAAAGTACCGCGCCACGCCTTCGCAAACCACCCTTCCCCGTGCGCAGCGCTTGGAAAATTTGCGCGGGGTATTCAAAGCCTCCAGGCAGGCACAAGGTTTGCGCATTCTCCTGCTGGATGATACATCTACAACCGGGGCCACCCTCAGAGAAGCCACACGTACTCTTCTGCGGGCAGGGGCCGCATCTGTGCAGGTGATATTTGTGGCCCATGCCAATGCTTTTGCCCCACAGAATCCTCATGCTGACACTTTTTCCCGTGCGTTTTTAAACCAAGGCGGCCTTAACAATTTGCGGAACACCTCCCCACAAGATTTTCGCCCTACTCTTTCCGCTTTATGGGAGAAACATGTATGAAACCCACTTTTTCTCGCCTTACCTTTACACTTTTCCCCTTTGTGGAAGATGCCAGAACATACTCTATGAAGCGCTTCAGGGCAGACTTCATAGCGGCCCTTACAGTTGCCATTGTGGCCTCTCCGCAATCTATGGCATACGCCATTATTGCGGGTGTTGACCCTATTTATGGCCTGTATGCTTCTACACTCCCTGTTATTATTGCGGCATTGTGGGGCAGTTCTCGCTATGTATTAGCTGGCCCAACAAACGCTATTTCCATGATACTTTATTCCACTATGGCGCAGCTAAGTATTGCGGGTATTATGGTTTCTACTCTGCCAGAGTCTGAGCGGCTTACTTTTCTTGTTGCCATGGCCATTCTAGTGGGGCTTATACAGCTTGGTATGGGGCTTGCCCGATTAGGAGACCTTGCCAACTTTATTTCCC
>CAZPTC010000238.1:0-4016 GCA_964589455.1 uncultured Desulfovibrionaceae bacterium
TAGGCACACCAAACACCAGAGAAGTAAGGTAGCCAACTGCCGCAAAAGCAAGGCCAAGGCTTATCATATTGGGGATACCTGCCTGCTCAAAAATGGCGCCATAGGTAAGGGCTGCCCCCGGGCCTGCGGCAAAACCCTGCATAAGCAGTTGCCCCGCAGATTCAAAAAGCTGGGAGCCAAACACAAAGTTATACAGCACAATAAGGCCAATACCAATAAGCACTTGAAAATTGGATACAACAGAAGCAATACAGCAGTTAAACACACTGCCTTTTATCACTCTGCCGGCACGTTCCCGCGGGATACCCATAAGGCCCATGCACACAAAACTTAAATTGAATAAGTGGAACACAATAAACTGCATGGTATTGTATGTAGGCGCAAATGTACCCGCCAAATTGAGCAAGCCGGTATTGGTAGCAATACAGCCAAGCAAACCGCCCAGCATACAGCCAGGTATAAGGTACTTGCGACAAAATGGGATACACACGCGGCATGCGGCACCCAGTATAAGGAAAATACTGATCCACCCAATGGCCACAAGAACATCTACCGGATACGGGGAAGTCAGGAGCATAGCAAAACCTCGCTATATGCTAATGGTTAATCGGCAGGAAAAAATACCAGGCGTGAAATGTGCTTGCTCGCTTTTAGCAAAAAGCAGGCCAAGGCTGCCGCTTTGTTATTTGAGTATGTTAGCCTTTTTAGAACCACTAAAGCACTAAGAAACAATATGTTGCTTTTTATTCTTATTGCTTTTATTATTGCTTTTTAGTGCTTTGTGCAACAAAAAGGGAACAGGATATGGAAAAAAGCAACGGAAAAAATAAGCAGGAAATTTTAGATATCCAAAATTTTGCGAATGTGCTTTGCGAAAATATGAATTTAGAAGAGGCGCTTTCTCTACTTTTTCGCTTTCTTGTCAAAACCATACCTGTTACCCGTGTGCTATGCTTTGATATTGATGAACAAAAAGGCCTAGTTTCCTTTCCTGTAGAATACCATGCACCCAGTCTGGAGCCACTTGGCGGGTCTTTTGAACCTATTGAGCCTTATGTTATTAAATCACTTGAAATACGGCGCTTATTCAATTTAGGCCCTCGTTATGAATTTACAGAAGCAGAAAAAGGGGTTGACCAGGAAAAACTGCTGGGTTTTACGCCACAATCCTTTTTTTCGGTGCCATTATACGAAAGCATACAAGATGGCAGAATGCTGAACCTTACCTTTTTTCATGAAAAACCCCATGCATATTCTGCCTCCATACGCAAACGGGTCATGGGCTTTGTGCCTATTCTTGAGCCGCTTATTTATAAGTTTATCCAATACCCACGGTATCTTTCCATAGATTCCCAGTCCCCATCGCAGGATACGTCTCAAATAGACCTTTTGTATAAATGCCCAGACATTGTCCATATTATGCGGGAAGTAGACGCTGTGGCCAGCACCCGTTCTCTGGTGCTTATCCAAGGGGCCAGTGGCACAGGCAAAGAAGTGCTGGCAGAAGCCATACACAGCCAGTCCCGCAGGGCTAAGGCCCCACTTGTGAAAATAAACTGCGGGGCTATTGAGCCTTCTTTACTTGCAGCAGAGCTTTTTGGCTATGAGCGCGGGGCCTTTACAGGCGCAAATACCACACACAAAGGGGTATTTGAGCAGGCACACGGGGGTACCCTTTTTTTGGATGAAATAGGAGAGCTGCCCTTTACTGCCCAAGTTTACCTTTTGCGCGTCTTGGAAAATGCCACTATACGCCGCGTGGGCGGGGAAAGGGAAATTGCCGTAGATGTACGGGTTATTGCAGCAACAAATAAACCATTGGAAGATATGGTGCGCAAAGGCACGTTCCGGCAGGATTTATTTTATCGCCTTACTTGCTTTGTTATCAATTTGCCTACACTAGAAGAGCGCAGGCGCGATATTACTGTACTGCTTAGCTATTTTCACAGCTCTGCCCAGGCCAGGCTGGGGGTAAGCCATGTGCCCCCTCTTAACCTTTCTACAATGGCGGAACTGCAAAAGCGTTCCTGGCCAGGCAATATACGGCAATTGCGTAACACGCTGGACAGGGCCATTATCCGCAGCGCTGCCACAGGAGCCAGCGCTTTATCTGTAGAAAGCGAGACAGAAGGCCCGCTTTTTGGGCAGGAAAATACTCTGCCCAAAACAGTTCCAGTAAGCAAAAACGCCAAAGAAACTACAGAAAAAGAACAACTGCTCCACGCCCTTGCAAAAACTCATGGCCGTATACAAGGCCCTGCCGGAGCGGCTGCCATATTGGGCATAAGCCACACAGCAGTACGCTACAGGATGCGTAAATACGGTATTCCACTCCCCAGAGATACCGCATAAAAAACATAATACCGGACAGTTGCCACTTTTTCTTCTGCGTCTTTACTTCCCCTGTGAAAGAATATACAAGTATCCGTATACAATCCCCACCTTCACCCTATTTTGGCATATACTATGGAAAACGAAAAAAACGCAGCCGAAGTTCATGATATGCTTAAGGGGCCTGTTTTATGGACCTTTTTGAAGTATTGTGTGCCCTGGACGCTTTCCATTATAGCTATGGGTTCTGCCTCTGTTATTGATGGCATGTTTGTGGGGCGTTATGTGGGGGCCATACCCCTTGCCACACTTAACCTGGTAACCCCCATATTCTCGCTCTTTTTTGGGGTGGGGATGATGATATTATCAGGCGGCACCGTGCGTTGCGGCAACTACCTGGGGGAAGGCAACAAAGAAGCGGCATCTGCCATAATGGCCAAGGTACTTGTTTCCCTTGGTATTTTTGCAACTGTGATGAGCGCGCTTGGCACTGTGCTTATTGGGGACTTGGTGGCTTTTTTGGGCGCAACTGGGGAACTTGCAGAAGCCTGCAAAGAATACCTGTACACATTTTTGTTTTTTGGCCCTATTATGCCACTTGCAGTAGCGCTTTCCGGCTTTGTGCGTATTGACCAAAGGCCTTTGCTTTCCAGCGTGTGCCTTATACTAACAGCGGTTATCAATATTGCACTGGACGCGCTTTTTGTGGCCCATTGGGGCTGGGGTTTGCGGGGGGCGGCCTTTGCAACCGGCCTTGCGTATACCTTGCCTGCGCTTATTTTGCTTACCCACTTTTTCTCCCCAAAATGTTCTTATTCCTGGCCAAAAAAGTGGGGGAAATGGTCAGAAGTATTACGCGCCTGCTGGCTTGGCACAGCCGGCTTTATTAACGAAATGTCTGGCGGTTTTATTGTTATGCTGCTCAACTGGACACTTATGGAGTATGTGGGTTCTATGGGTGTAGCGGCATTTTCTGTGCTTAATTACACTATTATGATGGGGCTTATGCTGTTTTTTGGCATTAGCGACTCTATGTCCCCCATTATCAGTGTCAACAGGGGCGCCAACCGTATAGACAGAATGCACGCCTTTTTGCGCACAGCCATACTAAGCGTTACCTTGCTGGCATTTGTGGTGTTTTTTATTATGAGCGCTTTTCCTGAAAAGCTGGTGCAGGTGTTTTTGCCAGACGAAGCAGAAGTTATGGCTTTGTCGCTTATTTTTATGCACGCAGCGCGCTGGCTTTTCTTCTTCAAAGGCATAACCTTGGTCACAGCCGCCTACTTTACAGGCAGACAATGGCCTAATCAGGCCATTGCAGTGGCAACATGCCGCAGCCTTATTTTCCCCACACTTTTTATCCTTGCCCTGCCCCGCCTGCTGGGGTGGGAATATTTATTTTACGCCATGCCTCTGGCAGAGTTTTTTAGCTGCGCAGTGGCGCTTACCCTGCTTTTGAACTCAGAAAAAAAGGAAAATTACAGGCTGCGCGAGTTACCAGAATCCGGCCGGGGATAAAAAAAAGCGGGAAACCTTTGGGCTTCCCGCTTGCAAACTCATGACAGTCACAATATTACTCTACAATAGTGGCCTTTTTAATCACAATTTGTTCAACTGGCACATCACCGTGGGGGCCGCTTTTGCCGGTTTTCACCTTGCCAATGGCATCCACTACTTCCTTGCCT
>CAZPTC010000239.1:0-3975 GCA_964589455.1 uncultured Desulfovibrionaceae bacterium
CAAAAAGCAAGGGCTGGGCAAATTCCGTGAGGTGCAGCCTGTTTTCTTCTTCTGGTTTCAGCATTTCTTCTACAAGAGAAAAACCCTGGAGCGGCTTTAAATAGCTGTCTACTGTATCCAGGGCTGAGCGGAAGGCTTTATCTTCTGCATAAAGCTGCGCGCCCATGCCTTGCCATTGGCACCCATTGCCAGAAAAGGCAAAAACTGTTTTTTTATGTTCTGTTGCCACATCTAAGGCAGTGCCCATGTTAAGGTAAGAAATGGGCGCTTTGGGGTCAATATCCCCGTCTAATGCGGCAAGAGAATAAAGGGCATTAAGACTTTCTGCTATGCTTGGGGCGCTTATAATTGCCCGCTCTAGCATAATTTCGCGCGTAAAGGCCAAAGAGTAGGCAATGTCATAAAAGCTTGCAGCATCGGCATTTTCCAAAAGCTCCGCATACTGTGCAGCCATTTTTTGCAGGCTTTCTCTACTTTTGGCAGAAAGAAAAAGGGGTGGGGGTGCTTCTGGCTCTGTATGTGTGGCAAGAAGCTCCTGTTCTGGGCTTTCCTGCGCTTGCCTTGGCGCTTCTTCTAAGACAACGTGTACATTAGTGCCACCAAAGCCATAGGAATTAAGGCCAATAAGCGCTGGGCCATTAGTTGAGGGTAAGTTTTCCAAACTGGTGGGTACTTTGAGGTTTAAGCCTTCAAAATCTATATGGGAATTAGGCGTCTCAAAGTGTATATTGGCCGGAATTTGCTTATGTTCTAATACGCAAAGAGCCTTAAAAAGCCCTGCCATGCCAGAACCAGTTTCTAAGTGACCCACATGGCTTTTTACACTGCCCACAAATAAGGGGCGGCCCTGTATTTTGGTGCCAAGCACTTTGCCTATGGCCCCAGTTTCTACGGGGTCACCTGCAGCAGTGCCTGTGCCGTGGGCTTCTACATAGGCCACGCGGTTAACATCTACCCCTTCTTTTGCATAAACTTCTTCCAAAAGGGCAGCCTGTGCAGCCTGATTAGGCAAAGAAATGCCGGCAGTGCGGCCATCTGAATTACAGCCAGTTGCACGCACAACGCCCAAAATGGGGTTGCCGTCTGCAAGGGCGGCATCCAGCGGCTTTAAAAGCACCACGCCTCCGCCTTCGCTGCGCACATAACCATTGCCTTTTTCATCAAAAACCTTGCATCTGCCATCTTGTGAAAGCATTTGCGCTTTAGAAAAACCAATAAAAGGCATGGGGGTAAGCAAAATATTTACCCCACCTGCAAAGGCAAGTGGCAAGCCATTTTGCAAAGCCAAAACAGCCTGGTGCAAAGCCACAAGAGCAGAGGAACAGGCGGTGTCAATGGTCATGCTTGGGCCATGCAGATCAAAAATATAGGAAACACGGTTGGATATAATAGAAAGATTAGACCCCGTCATAGAATACGGACCCATAATGGCAGGGTCATCCGCGCGGTTAACAGCAAAGTCTGGCGAAGCAGAGCCAATAAATACCCCTGTTTGGCTGCCTGCCAGCGCAGAAGGTAAAACTTGGGCATTTTCCATAGCTTCATACGCCATTTCCAGCACTAAACGCTGTTGAGGATCTATATTTTCTGCTTCTGTACGGGAAATGCCAAAAAATGGGGCATCAAAATCTGTTATATTTTCAATTACCCCGGCAGCATGGGTTACAGCTCTGCCAGGGGCTTTGCGATCTTTGTGGGTAAAACGTGTATTGTCCCAACGTGAAGATGGCACATAGCTGACCATATCCTGGCCATTGACCAGTGCTGACCATAAGGAGGAAAGGCTTTCTATCCCGCCTGGCAGGCGGCATCCGGCTCCTATTATTGCGATGGGAAAAGTTGACATACACTACCTTTCTGCAAGATAAATTTTTAAGCAAAGCAGAGATTAAAAAAGTATCAGTATTCCGGCTGGGTGGAATGCTAAGTATCCATTCGTAATGAAAGGGAATAATAAGTATACTTGAGGTTGTAAGAAAGTCAAGCTTGGGAAATAGTACACACAGGGCGTAGGTATTAAAACGCGCAGCTTTGTGGCCTGTCAGGCTGCTGGGATGTTTGGCAAAACGTCTTGAGGGTACGCCGCATTTGCTTGTCTTGTTCCAGTTGTGCAATAAGGGCTTCTTTAGAAGAAAATTTTACTTCATCGCGCATACGTGTATGGAAAATAAGACGCAAGGTTTGCCCGTATAAGTCCCCATCAAAGTCTAAAAGATAGGTTTCCAGTGTTTTGGTATTTTCCCCAAATGTGGGGTTATGGCCAATACTTGTAATGCTTTGATAGGGATGCGGGTTCCCTGGTATGCATGTACTTGTGGCATACACCCCGGTTTTGGGCAACAGTATATCATGGGTTTGCATATTTGCTGTGGGAAAGCCCATAGTGCGCCCCCTTTTAAACCCATGCACAACAAAGCTTTCAACATAGTAGGGTCTACCCAGCAGAGCTTCTGCCTTTTCTATTTCCCCGGCGAGTATGGCGGCGCGTATGCGAGAAGAGCTGACAGGTACACCGTCTTCCAGACAGGTGGGGGCTTCTTCTACACAAAACCCAAATTCTTGACCGTAAGCAACAAACTGGGCATAGCCAGCTCTGTCACTGCCCATAACAAAATCATGCCCTACTATAAGGTGGTGCATATTGTAGTGCGCCACAAGGGTTTGCGCACAAAAATGCCGTCCTGTCCGGGCGGCAAGTTCTTTTGTAAAAGGCAGAATATGCACCTGCTCAATACCTGCACTTTTTATTCGCTGAATTCTTTCTGGCACTGAGCATAATGCCTGGGGTGATGCATGGCGCAATACTGCTTCTGGGTGCGGGTGGAAACTTATGCACAAAGAGGCCAGGGAAAGCTCCCTGGCTTTTTGTGCAGCGTACATAAAGAGTGTTTGGTGCCCCTTATGTACGCCGTCAAACACACCAATAGTTAATAAGCAAGGTTGCACGGTTATTTTTTCTTAACTTCATTACCGTAAATGCCGCCTGCAAGGGCGCCAAGACCACCACCAATAAGCGCGCCAACACCCGCACTGCCGCCGGCTATGGCAGAAATACCAGCGCCAGCAATACCACCAAGAGCTGCACCACTAAGGGCACCTTGTTGGGTTGTGTTCATGTTTGTGCAACCAACGGAACCAATGGTAAGTGTACCTATAAGAAGAAGCGGAAGAATCTTTTTCATAGCGTGTCCTTTCAGTAATAAATGATGGCCATTCTGTTGATAAGGCTTTTATTTAGCAGCCTTAGCAGGCACCATAAAGTCCAGCCAAATAATATCAAAAATATGGCGATCTTTGCTTTGTGGGTTGCTTACCAAAAATGCGTCAATCTTTTCCATAATTTGTTGACGGGGAGTGTTACCAAAAACAGTCACCCAACCAGACATAAAGGGGGAAAGTTCTGGTTCTTCTTTTTGAGAGTTGGCTTTTTCCATTTCAAGCGCATGTTCCATGGCAAGTGTTGTTTCTACACCAAGCAAAAAATTCAGTTTTGCTTCTTGAGTAGAGTTAAGCCAGTCTGCGCCTGTAATGCCATTTCCAGAGGCTTCAAATGCGGCAAAAACGGGGGTTGCGCAAAGTAAGAGGGCTGCGCAAAGCAAGGAAAATACTGTAGCTGTTTTTTTCATACTACCTCCTTAAGGTAGGTTAAACCTAGCGCAGGTGCGCTTTTTCGTCAAGAAAAGAGAAAAGAAAATAAGATTGTATATTTTGGCTACTTACTGTGTATATGGCGTAAGCCTTGCTCGTCTACCACTAAGGCTTCCTTTTTAAAGGCATTAAACCAGTCCTTACCAAGGCGAATTTCTGCCAGCCATTCTACACTATGCAAAACAGGCGGCGGATTTTTCAATTGCTCTTTTAAGCCAAGCAAGCTGCGTTGAATACCAATTTTACAGGAAGGGCAGCCCACAAGTATGGGGTTTTGGGGGTTATACTGGGGCAATGTATGGGCAAGTGAATCCATTTTGCGTTCTC
>CAZPTC010000240.1:0-3970 GCA_964589455.1 uncultured Desulfovibrionaceae bacterium
AGGGGGAAACCCCTTTGTTTCAACAAAGGGGTTTCCCCCTCCCCCAACTTATTGTCGATGCAAGAAGTACAAATATATACAGATGGTTCATGCCTTGGTAACCCTGGCCCTGGTGGCTGGGCAGCTATTTTGCGATATGGCGGGCACGAAAAAGAAATGTCTGGTGGCTATAGCCGCACTACCAATAACAGAATGGAAATTTTGGCAGTTGTGCGGGCGCTTGGCACATTAAACAAGCCGTGCAAGGTAACAGTGTGTACAGATTCCCAGTATGTAGCCAAAGCCATACAAGATGGCTGGCTTACAAAGTGGCAGAAAAACGGCTGGAAAACGGCAGCCAAGCAGCCAGTAAAAAACCAGGATTTATGGGAAGAATTTGCTAAAGAGGTAAACAGGCATCAGGTACAGTTTAAATGGCTTAAGGGCCATGCTGGCCATGCAGAAAATGAGCGCTGCGACGAGCTGGCGCGGGCACAGGCTGGGAGAAGGGACTTAGAGCCAGACCCAGGCTTTGCTTAACCTAATCTATGCAAAAAGAGGCAGCCATGAAAAAAATTGCTCTACTCCTGCTCCCCTTCCTTCTTACTGCCTGTGCCAGAGACTTATCACAGTATGTGTATGGGAATGAAGACCCAACCCAGATTGGGGCTTCCTTTTACATACCAGAAAAAAATGCCAAACCGCCAAAAGAAATACCCGCAGAATCCGTTGGTAATCTTGGTCTTTTTGATATACCCCTTGGTGCGTCGCCCAAGGATGTGCTGGGCTTTTTGCCAGATCCACGAGGTGTTTACCAAGGCAGTATGATAAGCTTGGAAGGCCTGCCTGCTATTGGCTTTTTTTCGCTCAATGAAGCGGGCAAAATAAAAAGCGTGGGCCTGTATTTAGAAGACAGCGAAATTAAAGGTTCCTTGCAGGCCCTGCTGGATAAAGGCTACAGGCCCCTTTTTCTTAATGTAGAAAACAAACAATATGTTTTTTCGCAAATAGAGGCAGAACAAGGCAAAGCCAAAGCAGATGCCATTGTGGCAAAATACCTGCAAAACCCTGCCCAGTACAACTATATGGCCCTTGTGCTTATGCCCTATGCAGACTACACAAATATGCGGATAACTGGAGTTGTACCTTTACTAAAGGCAACAACAGTCACATTTGCACGTGCAGAGGTTAATGTTATTTTCCATAATGTATTAGGCGCAGAATAAAAGAATTTGCGAAAGGAAGTGCTTATGAAACCGTATGTTGCTCTTTTTATCCCACTGTTACTAAGCGGCTGTGTCACATTAGGCCCCATATACACAGCCCCTTACCCGCAAACCATACCTGGTGCCACCATGACCCCGGCAGAGCAGGTATCCGACAAAACCCCCTCCTCATCTGAGTGGGGGCATTCTCCCAACTTTTTTGAAAAAGACCTGCGCCTGGACAAAGCTGCCACTGAACGCATGGGCTTTAAAGCAGAAGGCAAAAACCGCTATACAGGCACCTTTACAGGCGTAAACGGTATGCTTGGCTTTGGCGCTGTTGTGCTGAATGAAAGAGACAGGGCAGAAACCATAGAGCTTTCCCTTACCACATTTGAAATGGGTAAAGCGGCAAGTACCTTGCAACAAAAAGGTTATGTGCCTGTTTTTATACAAGACTCTGACGGGACGTTTTTTAACCTGCCGCAAATATCGTACAACGAAGGGCAGGCAGAAGCAAACCGTATTGCCGCACCCTTTTTGAAGAATACAGAATTTTACAACCCGCTTTTTATCCTGTTTGCCAAACAAGCAGACTTTGAAGAACTGCGCAGCACAGATGATATGCGCAGCTTCAGTGTAAAACCTGTCTATATTCTAAACAGAGACAGGAATTCTACGCTTTTGCTTACCACTTTGCATACATATAACAGGAAATAATGGCTTCAGCCCCCTATTCCCTCCAAAGTTTGAAGGGAATAGGGGAACAGCGTATATTGCTTAGTCTTCTTCTGCCGAATCTTCCTCTGCCAAAGTAGCGCCTGCCAGAGTTGCATCGGCCAGAGTATTAAGCGCCAGTGCATCCAGCTTATCCCACAAGGCTTGCAGACCCATGCCGGTTCTGGCAGAAACAGGTATAATCTCCTGCGTGCCCATATTTAAAAAGCCTGCCCACTGCTTTTGCAGAGCAGCGCGCTCTGCCTGCGTGGTTTTGTCCGCTTTTGTAAGCACAGGCACAAGAGGCAACTGGTGGGCAAAAGCAAAGGCCGCCATAGATTTATCCAATTCCTGGGGTGGCAGGCGGGCGTCCAGCAAAAGCACAACTGCCCGCACCGGGTTTTCTTCTGCGGCCATTTCCCTGCCAGAATCCTTGCCAGCATCCTCATTTGGGCCTGCCAGGTATTCTTCAATAAGTTTTGCCCACTCTTCTTTTTCTGTTTTAGAGCGCTTTGCATAGCCATAGCCGGGTAAATCTGTAAGAAAATACCCCTGTGGCGCAATATAAAAAAGATTAACAGAACGTGTTTTGCCCGGTGTTGCGCTTACCCTTGCCAGGCTTTTTCTGCCTGCAAGCGCGTTTAAAAGGGAGGATTTTCCTACATTAGAGCGCCCAACAAGCGCAATATGCACGCCTTCCTTTGTGGCAGCGCGCAGTTGCCCAAGCGTATATAATGTCTCCCGTAATTCCACACTATGGAAAGAAGACACAGTAAATTCTTTTTGCGCAGCGTACGGCAAAGCCACCTTTTCCGGTGCCTTCTTAAAAGCCTTATGGTGCGCCCTTTGTGCTGTAGGTGCGTGTTTTTTCTTGGCTTGTGCCGGCTTTTTATCCGGCTTGGTCGTGTTTTGTTTTGGCATAGCTTGTTTGTTGACAAAAGGGGGTTTTTTGTTTCAGAATAACTTGCTTTATATCCTTCTATCTTTTAATGTTGCAAAAAGCAAATTCCACTTTCAGCCTTTTTTGGGTGTATCGTGCACTTTCTTGTTATCAATGGCCCTAATCTTGCCCATATAGGGAAAAGAGAGCCACATATTTACGGTTCTGCCTCCATAACTGACCTGCCCGTCCTTATGGACTCTTATTTTATGGGCAATGCCCCCCACCTTTCCTTTTTTCAGTCCAACCACGAAGGCGCCATTATTGACGAAATAGAACGGGTATGGCAGGAAAACCAAAATCCCCACCCTGCCCCACACCCCATTGACGGTATTATCCTCAATGCCGGTGCCCTTACCCATACATCCCTCGCCCTTGCAGACTGCCTTGCCTGGGTGGGTATACCCTTTGTGGAAGTGCATATTTCTAATGTTATGGCGCGTGCAGAAACTGAACCCATACGCGCCCAAAGTTATATTGCCCGCCACGCGCTTGGCGTTATTTCTGGCTTTGGCCTGCATGGCTACGCCCTGGCAGCCCTTGCCTTAAGCCAGCATATTTCCAGAAAAAGTGTCTAGCCCCCCCTTTTTCTCTTATTTTTGCACAATAAATCCCCTAAGCAGGAGTTTTCATGTATTCTACCACAGATTTTCGTAAAGGCCTGAAAATTGAAATTGACGGCACCCCCTATGAAATTGTCGAATTCCAACACTTTAAGCCCGGTAAAGGCGGGGCCATGGTGCGCACCAAACTGCGCAATATCCTCAATGGCCGCATTGCAGACAATACCTTCCGCTCCGGCGAAAAAGTGGGCCGACCAGACCTTGAACAGCGCGATATGCAATACCTGTACCGCGAAGGCGAAGACCTTGTCTTTATGGATCTTGTCACCTTTGAACAACTCCACCTTTCTGAAGAATTTACCAGCGGGAAAAGCGAATTCCTTAAAGAAGCACAGGAATGCCGCGTGCTTCTCTATAATAACGAACCCATTGATATAGACATCCCCATCAGCATGGTGATGGAAGTGATACAAACTGAACCCGGCGCTAAAGGCGATACCGTCTCTAACGTGACAAAACCCGCAAAACTCGAAACTGGCGTTGTTGTCCAAGTGCCTATTTTCGTG
>CAZPTC010000241.1:0-3967 GCA_964589455.1 uncultured Desulfovibrionaceae bacterium
TTTATTAAACAAATTAACTAGGTTAGCAGGGGAAGCAGAAGCAAAGGGGGAGGTTGCAAATTAGACTGACGTGCAAACATGGTTACCCAACAATAAAAGCGTTGCCATGCGAATTTTTTTTGTATATACTTTTCAGATGGAGAGAGCAAGATGGCAACCGCGATAAACCCTGTCATAACAGCAAAAAATCTCTTGGATTCTGCGGGTTCTATGGCTTTGTTTGTATTTGAGGCTTTCATACAAATTTTCCACACAAAGCGTCTTTTCCGTAAAACATTGCGCCAAATGCACATTATTGGCGCAGAATCCCTTTTTGTTATTCTTCTTATTGGCCTGTTTACAGGTCTTGTGCTTGGCTTGCAGGCCTATTACGCCATGAGCATGTTTGGTGCCCAGGGCATGATTGGCTCCCTGCTCTCCCTTACTCTTATACGGGAAATGGGGCCAGTGCTTGCCGCTGTGATGATAACAGCGCGTGCAGGCAGTGCCATGACTGCCGAAATAGGCGTTATGCGCATTAGCGACCAAATAGATGCCTTAGAGATTATGGATATTAACCCCATATCCTATTTAGTTTCTCCGCGTCTTTTAGCCACTCTTATTTCTTTGCCCCTGCTTACCAGCATTTTTAATGTCATAGGTATTTTTGGCGGTTACCTTTCTTCTTGCGTGCTGCTTACACTTAGCGAAGGCCGCTACTTTGCGGGGGTAGAGTCAAGCGTAACTATGGCCGATGTAAATGGTTCCCTGCTTAAATCGCTTGTGTTTGCGGTTATTATTATTGGTGTTTGCTGCTACCAGGGTTATAATGTACACAACAGGCAAGGGGTTAAAGGCCCTGAAGCTGTAGCGGATGCCACTACCTCTGCCGTAGTGATGACCTGCGTGTTTGTGCTTATGGCAGACTATATTCTTACTTCTTTTCTGCTGAACGGATAAAGCCAACATGCAAAACACCGCTTGGGATATACGCCTGGAAAACCTAGTGGCTGGGTACCCTGACCACATTATTCTGGATACCATTACAGCTTCCTTACCTGCTGGCAAAATTTCTGCCATACTGGGGGAATCCGGTTGCGGAAAAACCACCCTTCTGCGCAATATTCTTGGCCTTAACAAGCCGTTTTCCGGTAAAATTTACCTGGGCGAACATGATATTGTTTCTTTGCGCCCCAAGGCCTTCCGGAAAATACGCCGCCGCTTTGGTGTGCTTTTTCAAGATGGTGCCTTGCTTGGTTCACTCACACTTGCGCAAAATGTAGCCCTGCCCCTTTTAGAGCACACGGCCCTGCCCATGAACCTTTTACGTAAAAGCGCAACAGACGTATTAGAACTTGTTGGCCTTGGAGACTTTGCCCATTATTACCCCAGTGAAATTTCTGGTGGTATGCGCAAGCGGGCTGGTCTTGCCCGTGCTATTATTACTGAGCCACCCCTGCTTTTTTGCGATGAGCCAACATCTGGCTTAGACCCCCTTACCTCTCACCAAATGGATATGCTTTTGCTTGACATGAAGCGCCTTTACCCCTACATGACCCTGGTGCTTATAACCCATGACCTGCAAAGTGTTACTGCCATTGCTGACCATGTTTTGCTGTTAAAAGATGGTGCAGTTGCCTTTAATGGCACAAAAACAGAACTTTTTGCCAGCCAAGACCCCTATATAAAAAAGTTCCTTGGCAGGGAAGAAAGCGCGCCAGACCGCCTTACCCAGCCTTCTTTAGACCCCAGTGTGCGCCAGGCTCTTGATGAATGGATGACCGAGTAGAGGCACTGGATGACACCCCATAATGTACCCCCCTATCCATACAAAAATAAGGTGAAACTATGCGTCTTGCCAAAGAGACATCTGTAGGTATATTTGTGCTGCTTGGCCTTGTCTGCCTTACCTATCTGACCATTAAACTTGGCAGAATGGAACTTTTTGATACGGAAGGTTACAGTATTTCCGCCAATTTTTCCAGTGTAGCAGGCCTGCGTGTTGGCGCTAATGTAGAAATAAGCGGCGTGCCTGTTGGCAGAGTTACTTCTATAAAACTAGACCCAGAAAAATATCTTGCTATTGTCTTTATGCGCATAGATAATACTGTACGCCTTAGTGACGACGTGATAGCTTCTGTAAAAACAAGCGGTCTTATTGGGGACAAATATATCAGTCTTGCCCCTGGTGGCTCTGATGTCTACTTGAAAAATGGTGCAAATATCAGCGAAACAGAATCCAGCATGGATTTAGAAAATCTCATTGGCAAAGTTGTCTTTGGAGGTATTAAATGAAAAAGCTTCTCCCTCTCCTTCTTTCCTTCCTGCTTGCCTCTTCTGCTTTGGCAGCAGAACTTAGCCCCAGGCAAACAGTGGAGCAAGGCGCGCAGGATATACTTGCCCTTATGCGCGACCCTGCCTTTAAAGACCCCGCCAAAAAGCAACAAATACGCCAGCAAATAGAAGAAGAAGCCCTTTCTTTTTTTGATTTTGAAGCCTTTTCTTCCCGTACCATTGGCCCCCAGTGGAAAGACTTTACCCCAGAGCAAAAAAAACGCTTCCAGACTGCCTTTACCACTCTTTTACGCAATACCTATATTGATATGCTGGACAGCTACAATGGGGAAAGCGCAGAGTATGTGAATGAAGTTTCTTCTGACAATGGCACCCGTGTAGAAGTGCAAATGGTGTTTAAAGCCAAGGACAAGTCTTATCCCTTTGCCTTCCGTATGCTGGAAAAAGACGGTCGCTGGGTTGTGTATGACGTGCTTATTGAAAATGTGAGCATGATAAAAAACTACCGCGAACAATTTAAAGACATCCTTATTAAAAATAACCCCGATGAACTTATACGCCTTGTAGAAGAAAAAGCCTTAGAGCAATCAGCTAAACCAGACAATCCAGCCGCAAAATAATGGAGGCAGTATGTCCCGCCTTGCCCTCCCCCTTCTGCTCACCCTTTCCTTTGCCCTTTCTGCTTGCGCAGGCCGCAGCGAAACCGCGTACGACTACTACACCTATTCCCCCTCCATGCCTGCTGTCAGTGCCATAGGCGGCACGATTGAAAGCAGCAGCACCAGCCTTGACGATTATGATACAGAAACAGCCCCCGTTAATGACCCGCTGGAGGCATGGAACCGCTCTTGGACACGCACAAACGACTTTTTCCTTTTAAGCATAGTCAAACCTTTGCACATTACCTACGCAAAAGTTGTGCCCAAAACCATACGCAGCGGTATTTCCAATTTCACCCACAATCTGCTTGCACCCTTGCGCATGATAAACAGTATGCTGCAAGGTGAGTTTGGGCAGGCAGGTGTAGAGCTTGGCCGCTTTATGGCTAATACCATGACCAGCCTTGGCTTTGCAGATGTTGCCCAAAAAGACCGCCCCTATTACCGCTACCGTCCGGAAACCATGAATTTTGGGTATACCCTTGCTGTTGCAGGCGTACCGGAAGGCCCCTACTTTGTCATTCCTTTTGTTGGCCCCAGCACTATACGCAATGCCTTTGGCCGCCTTGGAGACGTTTTCCTTGACCCGGTAGGCTATGTTGTACCCTGGCAGGCTTCCCTTGGCACTACTCTTTTCCGTAACTTTAATGAAGCGGATGTTGTTATTAGCCCATACGAAATACTTACCAAAGCTTCACTGGAACCCTATATTGCCATACGCAACTGGTACCTTACTACTTTGCCTAAAGTAGAAAAATGATGCGTGCTTGGGAATTTATTCATTAACTACCCATATTACCTAACAAAAAAGCTCCCACATAAAACAGTGGGAGCTTTTTTACTTTGCCAACTCTATTGGGTATAATTTCTTCTTGTTTATACCAATAAAAAAGTAAAAGTTTTTGGGGGAAAGGGGTGGGGGTCTGGGGGAGGGGAAAACCCCATTGTTTCAACAAAGGGGTTTTCCCCTCCCCCAGCGCTTCACCCCATTACACCAAAAGGGTTATAACATATTGCAGCATTTTTTCGGAAAC
>CAZPTC010000242.1:0-3930 GCA_964589455.1 uncultured Desulfovibrionaceae bacterium
CACGGAAATCATTTTGCGCGTTTCTTTATAGTCTGCGGATTTTAGCACCCGTTTGACTATACCAGCGCAAGGCGCCAGCACGGCTTTTTCCTGTTTCATAATAGAAATATTGAAAAGTTCCTGGCCAGCTTCCACAATTTCGCCGGCATGGGCATGGATAACCCATAAATCGCCATTGGATGGGGCCGCCACATGGAAAGGATTGCTGGGGTCTGCCATAGGGATAGCGGCTGAACCATGCCCTTTGGCTTCTGCAACCTTTACTTCTGTTGCCATGAACTCAGAGTCGTAGCTATAACGCACAATCACAGTGCCCTGATCAGAAACCGGGCCTATCCCAAGAAGCGTAAACTGGTGCGGTTTTGCATCAGAGTCTTGGAACTGCAATTCCTGCCCCACTTTCAAACCCTCAAACCACACATGCAGGGGCAGGCGGTTGGGGTCACCAAATTGGGTGGTAAACTGCACGGTTTTAATGGTATCCCCTGGCTGATTCAGGTAATCTACCAGCTCTTCCCCATTCGGCGCGTGTTTAATAATATTGGTAAAAGCCGCTTCTTCTGCCGCTAAATCAATATCTGTCAAGTGCTCTAATGGGGTATCTTCTGTGCGTTCTGCAAGGGCGGTTTTCCAGGCATTGCCAAATGCGCTTTGGTATACCCAGTTTGGTGGGAAACCAAGCGGCAGCTTGCCAAATTTACCAAGCAGCAGATTGCGGAACTGGTCATTACAATCTTGGTACAAAAGCAGGCGGTCTTTGTGCATACGCGAAGAAAGCTTGTTTTCCGGTGTACTGGTTACCGTATCTAAAACCTTGAGCAGGTGGTTAACCTCTTCTTCCCCACCACGCTTCCACGCGCCTGTTACAGCCAGAAAAGCTGTGTTCCAGGTTATTTGGGAACCTGGGGTCACGTCATGGTAACGCACTACCTGCCGTGTACCTGCCAGAAAACGCAGCATTTGCGGCAAAAGTTTAATATAGCCCTGTTTCATGGCCCCTTCCTGCGAAGAAGAAGTTGCCCCGCCAGGCATACCGTGGCGCACCACATCATGGTCTATACCCTGGAAGTAGGTTGGGCAATAGCGGTCATAAAACGGCATAATCTGCTTAAGCACAAAATTGGCTTCCCGCACCATATCGCGGTTAAGCTGTATATCCAGCCCAAGTTCTTCTTCCAGATACGCGGCTGTTGCCAGCACATCCCCCTGGCCATACGAGCGCACGGCTGCGCCAAGGCCTACGTCTACAATATGCGCGCCAGCCTTTGCAGCAGCGCCCACACTTGGCACAAAAAGGCCATCTGTATAGTGGCGGTGATAATGCAGAACAAGGGAAGGCCAGCGCTTTTTAAGCGCCCGCACAAGCTCATCCATAAAACGGGGTGGGCATACACCAGCCATGTCTTTAAGACCAAGAATAATATTTTCCGAAGCCACCTTCAGGCTTCTTGTACCCATAGAAGAAGCCACCATGCGCAAAGTCTGTTCCGTTACATCCACATAGTGGGGTACATCAAAACCTTCTGCCCAGGAAAGAGAAAGCGCTGGTTCAAAAATAACATCTTTTCTGGAAAGTACCACTTCTGCCATAGGGCGCATGTTGCGCATATCATTCAAAAAGTCAAAACAGCGGATAATCTGGTAATGTTCGCAAATCATTTCCCCAGTTATGCGCATAAGATTTTTTGGCTGCGGGCTGTAGCCCAACACATTGGTGGAGCGCACCAAAATTTGCTTCATGGTTTTTGGCGCAAAGCGGTTCCATTCTTCCGCCTCTTTAAAGGGGAAGGTCATGTTGTTCATAAGCGCCACGTGGTAATGCGCCCCGCCCCCATTTTCTATGGAAAAATATTGGCAGCTATCCATATAGGGGCCAATAAGTGCATCTTCCGCCAGGCGGAAACGGTTGCCACTGTTAGACTGGGTGAAGTCACGCGGCGTAGTGTCTGTAAAATGGATTTTTTTAGAATCGCGTATGTAGGTTAAAAGCGCGTTTCTGTCCCCGCGCGGGTAAGGGCTGGGGGTCTTCAGCACTTTAGCGGCTATGGGTGGCAAAACCGGGTCAAAAGTAGGCAAACGCGGGGTATCAACAGAGCGGTATTCCCCAAGCTGTACATAGGGGTTATACCCACGGGCAGAAATTTCTGCCACAAGACGGGCAAGACGTTCCCCTTCTGGTGCTATATCTCTGTAATATAAAAGTTCCGGCGTATTGGCGATAAAATTGGTATCAAAGTTAGCGTTGCGGAAATTCTGGTTTTTCAGTACATGGCGGTAAAAAGGAATTGTGGTTTTCAGGCCACCAATAGTATATTCACTAAGGGCACGGTCCATAATGCCCATAACTTTTTCCCAGTCTCTGCCATACGCTATAAGCAATGAACCCGCAGAGTCATAATTAGAGGGAAATTCATACCCCGCGCAAAGGTTAGAATCTAACCGTATACCAGGGCCGCCAGGGGAAACATAACGGGAAACAAGGCCCGCATTGGGCGAAAAACCATTCTGAGGGTCTTCGCAATTTATACGTACCTGCATGGCGCTGTGCAAAGGACGTGTGGTTTCATCGCTCCACGTCAGGGGCATACCCATAGCAATAGCTATTTGCATTTCCACAAGGTCTACGCCATAGCGACATTCTGTAATGCCATGCTCCACCTGCAAGCGGGTGTTCACCTCAATAAGGTACGGTTCCCCTTCTGGCGTGACCAAAAATTCTACAGTTGCCAGGGAATAATACCCCACATGGCGCACCATATCTGCCGCGTATTTTTTCAAACGCGCGCGAAGCTCTGGCGTTAAGCCTGGCCAGGGAGAAGGCGTTATTTCAATAAGCTTTTGGTGGTTACGCTGCACAGAACAGTCGCGTTCATCCATAGCAAACACATTGCCAAAGCGGTCTGCCACCACCTGTATTTCAATATGCCGCACACTCTCCAGATATTTTTCTACATACAAACGCGGGTTGCCAAAAGAAGCCTGCGCCATAGTAGAGGCCTTCATAAACGCATCTTCCAGCTCTGCTTCATTGCGCAGCACAAAAATACCGCGGCCACCGCCACCACCTTCTGACTTCAGCATGGCAGGCAAGCCAATTTTTTTAATAATCTTACGCGCTTCTTTTACATCTACCGAACCTTCAGAACCCGGCACAACGGGTATGCCAAGCTCTATTGCTATGCGTCTTGCCTCCACCTTATTGCCTAAAAGCTTCATAGCTTCTGCGGTTGAGCCAATAAAGATAATGCCCGCTTCTTCACACTTGCGCGGGAAGGTATCGTCTTCAGAAGCAAAACCCCAGCCTGGGTGAATAGCCACCACACCGCGCTTTTTTGCCTTGCTGATGATTAAATCTATATCCAGATACGAGGAGGGCTCAGAGCCTAAGAGCAAAAGTTCATGCGCCGCTGAAGCTGCCGGAGAAGTTTTGTCCACATCAGTTGCGGTCATAATAGCAGTTGCTTCAAATCGTTCCCGTATAGCCCGGCATATCCGACGGCCCGGTATACCGCGATTTGCCACCAAAACTGCCTTACCCTTTAAATAGGCTTTCACCTCTTCCATGGAACGCGCTTTTACTTCCGAAGCTTCCATAAACCCCTCATTTGGCTAAAAACTCTGAAACAGGAGCTGTGAGAAATGGTGCCAGCAATGTGGCCCACCACCTTTCATCTCCCTTGCTCTTTGTATGATACAAGAAAAACATGGTTCGCACAAGTAATTTCCCCCACCCTAATGGTGCAGGAGGACAAAGCCCCGGCAATGGCGGCTTTGCGCAAAGCATGCCTGTAAACGTGCCAGCCGGATACGCATAGTCTTCCCGCAAGGCACTTTCTGGAGGTGCAGAAAGCAAATTTAACCCAAAACCAGCCAGCAATACCCCCCGCTTTTCTTCCAGCAATATGCCCCCCGCCTTATGCAGCACCCCCC
>CAZPTC010000243.1:0-3921 GCA_964589455.1 uncultured Desulfovibrionaceae bacterium
CAGCGCACGCGAGGTCGGGCTTTGCCCGCCGAAGCGTGAGGCCGTACCCCACAGGGACGTGGGGGCGGCCGTCATCTATACTGTCACACAAAAGGGGCCTCCCCCTTCCCCCAACACTGCCATCATGACGCTACACGAGCGGATTCGGCGTAGAGGTACATGGGGGGGGCGTTATCGGTGATAGTAGAAGCGGGGATAACGCATGTTTCAAGGCCTTCCATAGAGGAAAGGTTGTACATAATATCCAGCATAATAGACTCCATAACATTACGCAGGCCACGCGCGCCGGTTTTGCGTTCTATGGCTTTTTTGGCAATAGCAAGGAGGGAGTCTTTTTCAAAGCGCAGGCTGACATTATCCAGCTCAAAGAGTTTCTGGTATTGTTTGACCAGGGCGTTTTTGGGTTCAGTAAGAACGCGCACAAGGTCTTCTTCAGAAAGGTCTTCAACGTGGGTGATAATGGGAATACGGCCCACAAATTCCGGGATAAGGCCAAACTGGACAAGGTCAGAGGGGTGTACCTGGTCTAAAAGGGCGCCAAGAGACTGTTCCTTTTTGGTGACAATGCTGGCACCAAAGCCCATGCTGGAGCCGCGCATACGCTGCTCTACCATGTTTTCAAGGCCAATAAAGGCACCGCCCACAATGAAGAGGATATTGGAGGTATCCATGCGGATGAATTCTTGCTGGGGGTGTTTACGGCCGCCCTTGGGGGGGATATTGGCTTCTGTGCCTTCAATAATTTTAAGGAGGGCCTGCTGCACGCCTTCGCCGGATACATCACGGGTGATGGAAGGGCCATCGCTCTTGCGGGATATTTTGTCTATTTCGTCTATGTAGATAATGCCTTTGCTGGCGGCTTCAATGTCATAGTCTGCATTTTGCAGAAGCTGCACAAGGATATTTTCTACATCTTCGCCCACATAGCCGGCTTCCGTAAGGGTAGTGGCATCTGCAATGGCAAAGGGCACTTTAAGAATGCGGGCAAGGGTGCGGGCAAGCAAGGTTTTGCCACTGCCAGAAGGGCCAACAAGCAGCACATTGCTTTTTTCTATTTCTACGCCATCAAGTGCGGCAGAAGCAAAAACACGTTTGTAGTGGTTGTGTACGGCAACGGAGAGTATTTTTTTGGCCTGATCCTGCCCGATAACGTACTCGTCTAACTTGGCTTTAATTTGTGGGGGACTAAGCAGGGGGCCAGAGTCCCCGGCTTCTTCAAGAGACTGGTGGGCAATAATATCGCCACAAATGCGCACGCATTCGTCGCAAATACAGGCATGGCCCTGGGCGATAAAGTGCTTGGCTTCAAATTCATTTTTTCCGCAGAAGGAACAGATAAGGCCTTCTTGGGGGGAAGTGGTCATGGGGCCTCCTATTTCTTCGCTAAATCTTTGCGCGAAGCGAGGATTTTGTCAATAATACCATAGTTCAGGGCTTCTTCGGCAGTCATAAAATTGTCGCGCTCTGTATCGGCGGCAATTTTTTCGTATGTTTGGCCAGTGTGGCCGGCCATAATGCGGTTAAGGGTTTCGCGCAGGCGTAAAACCTGGCGGGCATGTATGTCTATATCCGTAACCTGCCCTTGGAAACCGCCGGATGGCTGGTGTATCATAATCTGGCTATTGGGCAGGGCATAGCGCATGCCTTTGGCACCGCCTGCAAGCAAAAAAGCGCCCATGCTGGCAGCAAGACCCATGCAGAAGGTAGAAACAGGGGGGGAAACATATTGCATGGTATCATAAATGGCAAGGCCAGCACTTACAACGCCGCCCGGGCTGTTGATATACATGAATATTTCTTTTTCAGGGTCTTGCGATTCCAAAAAAAGAAGCTGGGCGCAGATAAGGGAGGCAACTGTGTCATTAACTTCAGAACCAAGAAGAATAATGCGGTCTTTTAAAAGGCGGGAATAAATATCATAGGCGCGCTCTGAGCGGCCTGTTGTTTCTATAACCATGGGTATATTCATGGTAAACCTCAGCATGTTGTTGTGCATTTTTCAGGCTGTTACGCATAAAAATTGCACGGGTAACTTAAAGACAAATGGTTGTACCCCATGTACAACCCGAAAATGGCACCACAAAAACTTTTCCAAAGCTTTTTATTCCGTGAGGATGCCGCGAAGATTTTGCAAAGCAAAAGCAAGCGGCACCCGCACGCAATAAGGGGGTTTGGGGGAAATTATTTCCCCCAAAAAAACTTACTCCGCCCCGTCCATCATTTTTTGGATGGCTGCCTCGTCGGTCACAACATCCGGGGGAGGCAGGGGATTGCCGTTTTCGTCCACAACAATCTTTTTAGCCTTATTGTAGAGCAAGTCCATAGCTTTGCCAGCCATCATACGCTCTTGGATATCGTGGATAAGGCCTGTCTGCCACAGTTGGTCGCGCAGTTTCAGGTAATCCTGGCCGGATTCGGCGGCCATTTCGCGGATTTGGCGGTCTGCTTCCTGCTCGGAAACCTTAATATTTTCGCGGAATGCAAGGGCCAAAAGGAAGGCTTGTACTTTAGCCTGCTCTTTTGCCTGTTCAAGGCCTTCATCGCGCATGTTTTTAAGGGTTTCCGTCATGGTTTCATTGTCAAGACCCTGACGCTGCAGGAAGGTGCGGGCTTCGCTAAGGTATTCAGCAAGCAGGCCATTCACCATAGATTCCGGCAGGGGGAAGTCTAAGGGAGCAACAAGGGAATCCAGCAATTTCTTTTGGCCAGCGGACTTAACTTCTGTAAGCTTGTTGTTAAGAGCCTGCTCAAAAATAGCTTTGCGCATTTTGCCAAGGTCTTCAAAACCGGCACGCTTGGCAAATTCCTCATCCATTTCGGCAGGAACTTCTGTTTGGATTTTGTGCAGGGTAACTTTAACGCTCAGTTCCTTGCCGCGCAGGGTAGGATCCGGGTAGTCCGCAGGGCAGAGCAAGGTACCTTCTGTGGTTTCGCCAACATGGAGCTTGCGGATAATGGTATCCACTTCCATAGGGTTATCAGAGGGCTTAAGCTGCATAAGGAAATTATCTGCCTTCATGCCGGGCACGGGCTTGCCTTCAAAGGCACCGTCTACATCCACAAGCACAACGTCGTTATCCTGTGGCAGGCGGTTTTCTGTTACGTCTTCAAGGGTGGCCATAGCCTGACGCAAACGGCGGGTAATGGCTTCTACATCTTCAGGCTTTAAATCCGGGCCTTGCACTTCTACAGACAGTTCTTCCAGGTTTTCCGGCAGGGGAATTTCTGGCAGCACTTCAAAAGTAAAGCTAAAGGTAAAGTCTGTATTGCGGGCTATTTTTTCCCCTTCAAACTGGATACGGGTGATGGGGTTAATATTTTTTTCTTCTAACACGCCAGAAACCTGCATATTCACAAGGGTATCTGTAGCGCGGTTAATAATTTCTTCACCAAAGCGGCTTTCAATAACCTTTGGGGGCACTTTGCCTTTACGGAAGCCATCTAAAGAAAGGTCTTGGCCGTAATTGCGGATTGTGGCATCCAAAATGGTATCCACACCAGCAGCCGGCACTTTAATAGAAATTTTGCGTTTGACTGGGGAAAGCTCTTCAATGGTATAATCCATGCTAATCTCCTTGATTTTCTATAACTTGCCCGTGATCAAGCGCCAGGGGCTTGGTTACAAGTTGTATGCTTCAATTTTGTATGTGGTGCGAAAGGAGAGACTTGAACTCTCACGGATTACTCCGCCGGATTCTAAGTCCGGTGCGTCTACCGTTCCGCCACTCTCGCCCAAATGCTGCCCGAAAAAGACAACAAAAAAATACATAAGACCGTTTTTGCGTTTGAAAAGAGGCGACAGCCTCTTTTCTGCTTGTTGACAAAGTCAACAAGCATCGGCAAAGGGAATAGGCGGGGCTTTGCCACGCCGTAGCTGCCCGAAGGGTGCTCATCGCAGATGAGCATTTGCCTTAGTCGCAA
>CAZPTC010000244.1:0-3901 GCA_964589455.1 uncultured Desulfovibrionaceae bacterium
AACTATATTTTTTCTTAACCCCCCCCACCCCCAAACGTCATCCCCCCCTAGTCATTCTCGCAGCCGTCCAGCATTTCGCCGGCAAAAGTTTTGAAAATATCGTCCAGCTCAATAAGGCCAAGGGCTTTACCTGCTTCTGTCACAACAGCAAAGTGGGCGGTATTGGTAGAGAAAAGCTTTAAAAGCTCATGCGCAGGCATAGAAGGTTTTACTTCTAAGGCCTTATCGTACATGTGGTCGCCCACAGTATGCCCGCCTACAAGGTGGCATACGGCACGCACGGCTTTTTGCACATCTACACCCTGGGCTTTAAACGCGCCAGACTTTTGCAGTTCATGCCCCATAGCGCGCAGGGCGCGGTGGGTAGAAAGGGTGCCAAGAAAGCGGCCGTTTTTGTCTTGCACAATACCGCAAGGGGTGCGCACACCGTTTTGCGCGCGTTCCAAAAGCTTTTCTACAGCGCTGAAAAGGGTGTCATTGGGGTGGAGGATAAGCAGATCTTCCTGGGCAATGTCCCAGGCGCGAAGGCGGTCTAGCATGTTAATCTCCTCTGGTAAGTTCCGTTGCTGTCAAATTTGCAAAGCAGAGAAATCCGCAAAGCGATCCACATAAGCCTGTATGGCGGCAAGCAGAGCAAGGCGATTTTGGCGCAAAGCTGTATCTTCTGCCATAACCATGACACTTTCAAAGAAGGTGTCAATAACAGGTTGCAGGTTTGCCAGGGTGGCAAGGTAGCCAAGGTAGTCCGCGCTGTCCCAGCTTGCTTCCAGAGCAGGGGTGGCGTTTTGTATGGCAAAGGCCAGAGCTTTTTCTGCATCTTCGGTAAGAAGGGTGGGGTTTAGTGGGGCTGGGGGGGTATCTTGCTTGCGCAAAATATTGGCTATGCGCTTAAAGGTTTGCGCCATAGCAGGGAAGCGTTCTTCTTCCCGTGCCTGTGCAAGGGCTTCTAAGCGTGCTAGGGCGAGGCCCAAAAAGCCTACATTGCCTGCCGTCTGCTCAGACTTGCTTTCTGCAATAGACACACCTGTAATAGACGCAACTGTAATAGATGCAACTGTGCAAGGCGCAAGGGCGGCTTCTACAAGCAAGGTGTCATAGGAGGCGGCAAGCAGGTTTTTAAGGCGTGTAAGGAAAAACTCGTCCAGTTTTGCCAGTATTTCTTCTGGGGGGAATTTCCACTTAATAGAAGGGGCATACAGGGAGAGGGCTTTGGCAAAAAGCGTGTGGGGCGCAAGCTTAAAGTCGCGCGCCATAAGAATGCGGGCAATGCCAAGGGCTGCGCGGCGTAAAGAATAGGGGTCTGCTGCACCGGTTGGGATATTGCCAAGGCCAAAACAGCCAACAAGGGTATCTGCCTTGTCTGCCATAGAAAGCAGGCAGCCAAGAAGGGACTGGGGTAAGGATGTCTCTGGCCCAGCAGGCAGGTATTGCTCTGCAAGGGCGCTTGCAACTTCCGTGGGCAGGCCAAAGTGGGTGGCGTATATGCCGCCCATAATGCCTTGGAGGGTATCAAACTCGCCCACCATGGCGGAAACAAGGTCTGCCTTGGCGTATTGCCCGCACATGGCGGCATGGCTGCGTGTTTGGTCAGAAAGGGGATCAAGCAGGGTTTCTGCAAGGAACACGGTAAGGGCTTCAAGGCGGCGGCATTTATCTGCCATGCTGCCAAGAGGGCCCAAAAAGACCACATGTTCCAATTTTTCTGACCATTCGGGGAAGGAAGATTTTGTGTCAGTATCCCAATAAAAGCGGGCGTCTTCCAGACGGGCGCGCAATACACGTTCCCAGCCAGTTTTGGTGATGCCAATATCCCCGGGCTGTACGTTCAGCACAGTAAGAAAATGGGGGAGAAGAGCCTTGTTTTGTGTGTTTTCTACACCAAAGCATTTTTGGTGTACTTGCATACTGGTAAGCAATACTTCTTTGGGCAGGGAAAGAAAACTGGGGTCAAAGTCACCCAGCAGGGGCACGGGGTATTCCACAAGGCCCTGCACTTCATCCAATAAGGCATCATTCCAAAGAATGGTGGCTTTTTTGGCGGCAGCCAGCTTTTCCCCTTCCTGCATAATGGTTTGGCGGCGGTTGAGGGAGTTGCTGACTACATGGGCTTGTTGCGCAAGTGTGTCTTCCAGCGCATCTGCATGTGTAACAGCAAAGGGGCCTTTGCCATGCACGCGGTGGCCATAGGTTTGGGCAGAGCTTGCAATATTGCCCACAGTAAAGGGCACAAGGGTATCATCTACAAGGGCAAGCAGCCAGTGTATGGGGCGGGCATACGCAAATGTGCCTTCTCCCCAGCGCATGCGTTTGGGAAAGTGCAGGCCTTCTATAATACGGGGGCAGGCTTCTGCCAGAACATCTAAAGCCGGGCGTCCGCCAAGCTTGCGGCGCGCGGCAATATACACGCCCTTGGGGGTTTCTACTGTGTAAGCGTCTTTAATGTCTATACCCGCGCCTTTGGCAAAGCCAAGGGCCGCTTTGGTGGGCTGGCCGTCTTGGTCAAACGCAACCTTTTGGGCGGGGCCAAACATTTCTTCTTCCCGCACGGGGGAAGTAGAGGCAAGGCCATACAAATGCACAATGGCGCGGCGGGGGGTGCTGCGCACGGCAATATCCTCAAAAGGCAGTTCTTCCTGCAGGGCCATAAAGGCTTCTTGCAGTTCTTTTTCTAAAGGCGGTAAAAAGCGGGCGGGCAATTCTTCCACGCCAATTTCCAAAACAAAATGGCTCATAAGGCGCTCCCGTTTTTCAGCAGAGGGTATCCCATGCGTTCGCGTTGTTCCACATACAGGCGCGCCACTCCAGAGGCAAGGGCACGCACACGGCCAATATAACCGGCTCTTTCTGTTATGGAAATGGCGCCGCGTGCATCCAGCAAATTAAATGTGTGGGAGCACTTAAGGCAAAAATCGTACGCGGGAAGGGGCAGACCTGCTGCAAGCAGCTTTTGGCATTCTGCCTCAAAATTATTAAAGTGGGCAAGGTGGGTGGCTGCTGTGGAATGCTCAAAATTATAGGTGGACTGTTCCACTTCATTCTGGTGGAAAATATCCCCGTAGGTAAGGGTATCGTTCCACTTTAAGTCATACACAGACTCCACACCCTGCAAATACATGCAAAGGCGCTCTAAACCATACGTAAGCTCTACACTTACGGGGGAAAGGTCAATGCCGCCTACCTGTTGGAAATAGGTAAACTGCGTGACTTCCATACCATCTGCCCATACTTCCCAGCCAAGACCCCAAGCCCCTAAAGTGGGGGATTCCCAGTCGTCTTCCACAAAGCGTATATCATGGGTATGCGCTTCTAAGCCAATGGCGGCAAGGGAACCTAAGTATAAGTCCTGTATATTGAGGGGGGATGGCTTAAACAAGACCTGGAATTGGAAATAGTGCTGGAGGCGATTGGGGTTTTCCCCATAACGGCCGTCTGTTGGGCGGCGCGAAGGCTGCACATAGGCGGCCTTCCAGGGTTCTGGGCCAAGCACACGCAAAAAGGTAGCGGGGTGAAAAGTACCTGCCCCTACCTCCATATCCAAGGGTTGGATAAGCGCTGCCCCTTGAGCTGCCCAGTAATTTTGCAAAGTTTGGATCAGGGCTTGGAAGTGCATACATTCCTCATGGTTAGTATTCGTTATACACGTCTAAAATGGCCACCCTGCCATTCTAAACCAATATGGTACCGCAAGAAAGCGTCAATAAAGCGGCTTACCTGACGGCTTATTTCTGCATCTGGCATGGCGTTTTCCCAATCTGTGGGCATGGCGCTTTGCACAAAACGCAGGGTTTCTAAACTTTCCTTTTGCAGGCGCATACCTGTTTGCAGGCGCTCATGGCAGGAAGTACACAGGGCCTGGCCCTCAGCCACCATCATATAGCAATGGGTTTGGGTGTTTAAGTCC
>CAZPTC010000245.1:0-3874 GCA_964589455.1 uncultured Desulfovibrionaceae bacterium
TATTTGTAATTTCAAGATGTTATAAGTAAGGTATTCATCCCTGCCTCTCCGCCACTTTTTGCATATAAAACAGCCTGTTATACATACTGCAACAGGCTGTTTACTTTTGCCTGGCACTAAGGCCTAAGCAGGGGGTGTTTTTTCCAAATCTTCCATTGCGCGCTCTACCAGTTCATTCACTAAAGACTGGCAGGGGTAGTCATCCAGGCTCTCTTTTTCCAAAATGGGCTTTTTATCGGCCGGAACCAAGTAGCGCGAGCCTTCTCCTGTAAGTACCCAATCTGGGTTTACATGTTTTATATGCAGCAATTTAACCAGCCATTCCGATGGAATAGTGCCCCGCTTTTTCGCATCAGAAACGGTTGACTGCTGTATATCCAAAAACTGGGCAAGTTCCATTTGGGTACGGCAGCCCGCTGCTTCAAAAAACCGTTTTAACGCATTTTCCATTGCAAACTCCTTTTTCTGAATATGCACGGAAAATTTAGCAAGGCATTGTGTAAAGTTCAACAGTTATCAACAATCTAGCATGATAAATAATACACTCCATTGGAACACACAGCAAATTCCCATGCGTATATAAAAATAATGCAAAAAGCATGCAGAAAGTTTTATATGCGCAGTTCATACGCTGCGCGCATGGCTACCCATTTTCGCCCTTTACAAGTTCCCCCTTCTGCGTTATATATGCTAAGTCTGGCTTTGCCATATTTTCCCACCCTTTGGGGGCGACAGGTTTCGACGGGGATAAGAGAAGCCAAGGCAGCAGGTCGAGGCGCCGCTGGCCTCGTAAAAAGCGGCAACAAAGTAATTGCCAACAACGATTACGACTACGCTCTTGCTGCGTAAGCAGTAGGAGTAACGGCGGATACGTCCGCCACGTCAGACTGGGGGACGCCCTATAACCCGGAATGGCGACAAATTATAGGGCTGGCGCGTTGCTGATGCACCTTGGGCAACGCGCGAGGAGATACAGGGAGCAAACCTTTGGCCGCCTGTCCGTGGGCAAAGCCTAAAGGTAACAAGTACGGACTAAACCTGTAGACGCTTTGCGTGGAATGTTCTCGGACGGGGGTTCGATTCCCCCCGCCTCCACCAACAACAGATCTTTTGAAGTCCAAAAAAGGCCAAAATCCATTGAAAATAAAGGATTTTGGCCTTTTTTGTTGTCCTTGGGAATCCAGCGAAAACCCGTTTTGTACTCAATTGACTTGAGTACGATTTTGAGTATTTTGGTTTTACTGAAAAAAGATACTCAAATTGTCGGCACGCTCGGCAAGCGGGGGAAATCATGGCAAAAGAACTTCAGGAAAAAAAAAGCCGCCTGGAATTTACGGTGAAGTTCATTGAAGGGGTGAAAGCCGCCGACAAGGAGCAGCGTTTTACCGATGCCAAGACCCCCGGCCTTACTCTTGCCGTGAAGCCTGTGACCGCCCGCAAAAAAGAAGGCTCCAAGCTTTGGCGCTTCCGCTACCTGATAAACGGCACTGCCAAGATGATCTCACTTGGCGAGTACCCCACCGTATCCTTAAAAGAGGCCAGAGAGCGAGTCCATGAAATCAGAAAGAGCCTGGATGGCGGGGTTGACCCCTCGCAAGAGCGGAAAATTGAGAAACAAACGGCTGCGTTCAAGACTTTCAAGGCGGTGACTGACGTATGGCTGGACGACCGCACGGAAAACAAGTGGGAAGCCAGTCACGCCAAGCGCAATCGGGAACGCTTTGTCGGTAACATCTTTCCTGTCATTGGCATGAAGAATATTAACGACCTGACCTTGAGCGATTTTGACAAGGCATTTGTCCCGCTCAAGCGCCGTGGCGCTCTGGAAACAGCGCACAGAATATGCGCCATGTGCATTGAAGTGCTGAATTATGCCGCCCGTTTCCGCTATCTGGCAGATAAAAATATCATCTTTGACTTGCAGCAATACAAGAAAGAAGACCTGCCCCGCCCGGTCAAGGGCAAGCTGGCCACAATCACCGCACCGGACGCCATAGGCGACTTGTTGCGCAAGATTGAGGCGTCAGAAGGCCGCCAGACTTACCCCGTGGCTCTGGCCTTACAGATTGCCCCTTATGTCATGCTGCGCCCTGGTGAGCTGGTGGGCGGCATGTGGGAGGAAATCAATCTGGAAAAGGCCGAATGGTACATCAAGGCCGAACGCATGAAGCCCGGTTTTGATCATGTGGTGCCGCTACCCCGGCAAGCTGTGGAGCTGATTATGCGGCTCAGGGATTTCAGCGGCAACGGGCCGTACATGTTTCCTGCTGCCAATCGCGCCAAGGGTGAACACATCCGCACGGAAACTCTGCTCATGGCCCTGCGCCGTATGAAATACCAGTCCGGCGATTTCACCACCCACGGCTTCCGGGCAATGGCAAGTACTCTGCTGAACGGCAATAAAACGCATGAAATTACGGGCTTTGACCTGCCGCCCTATGATGCAGAGTTGATAGAAATTCAGCTTTCCCACGCCGAAGACAACAAAATCAGAAAAGCCTACAATCGCCGTGACCCGTATGTGCGCATACAGGAACGGCGGGAGATGTTACAAAGATACGCTGATTTGTTGGACTACTTGAAAACAGTGGCGTGTACGATGCCTTAGCATGGCTTGAGTATCACGAATTTTTATAGAAGGATGAAATAAATATGGCATTTACAGAAATATGTATTTATCAGGTCAATCCACAAAGGGTAGGTGAATTTGAAGAGATCATGGCTAACATCAAGAATTTTTTAGAAAATCAAGAGGGATTACTTTTACTTCGATTAGTAAAAAGAGAATATCATATAGATTTTGAACAAATTAAAAATGCACTTCCTCCACAAAAACTCTCCCGCATTATTAAAAGTGTTAAATATATGCTTTATTGGGAATTTGATTCAAAGGAAAATTATGGTATCGCACAAAAAAACCTTTACGATAGTTATTGGAAGTCTATTGAAAAATGTTTAATAGTTCCGCATGATAAATACTTAGGTGATGTTTTATTTTAATCACATAGTTATAATAAATATCAAAAATTCAGCCTTATATTGGAGTATTGCTTGCATCAGGAGCAAAAAAAACAAGCTATCATTATTGGAGCCTCTTCGGGAATTGGTGAAGCCTTGGCCCGCCGGTTAATGCGGGACGGCTGGCGTGTCATCATAACCGCCCGGAGGATGGAGCGATTACATGCACTGGCGGATGATCTGGGCGGCAGTGCTGTACCATACCGCTTTTGTAAGCAGGCCTTTCCTGTGGTGTTAAGATAAAGGGGAATGATTTGAATGGGTACTTCACTTGAGTTTATCGAATATGTTGTGGAACAAATCGCCGATTGCGGTGATGTCAGATATAAAAAGATGTTTGGAGAATATCTGGTTTACATCAATGATAAGCCAATACTGCTTGTGTGCGACAATTCTGTATTTGTTAAAACTCTTTCCTGCCTTGATGCACTGATGAATGGAGCTAACTGCGGTTTTCCTTATGCAGGGGCGAAAGAGCATTATATCCTCGATATTGATAACGCCGAACTGACGCGGGATGTAATTGCCGCACTTGAACCAGTTACACCATTTCCGAAACCGCGAAAGAAAAAATGATGTCCCGTGCGGAACTCATGCCACAATGCGTACAGTACAGGCTTTGCTTTTGACAAGCGCAAAATAGGGGTCACCGAAAGGCGTGGCACTGTACTTCATTATTTTATATTTTTATTTAAAAACAAATTCTTTTAATCCTATTTTTGTATCTACTAATTTAAAATCATCCAAATTGATTATTCTCCCTAATGTTTCCCTCAAACCTTTTTCTGTTTGATCTGCTACGCATTGCTGAATCCCGATTCCTTCAAATTCTGCAACAAATTCGCATTCAAACGGA
>CAZPTC010000246.1:0-3874 GCA_964589455.1 uncultured Desulfovibrionaceae bacterium
ACGCCAACCCCATGCCCTTGGCAAGCAAGCCAGCACCAGCCAAGGGGGTTCGGGGGGGATTATCCCCCCCGAGAAAAAAAAAACTGGGGGCAGCGCCCCAGTAATTAGTCTGAACTGGGGGCGCTGCCCCCAGTAGATATTCACCATGTATTTTCCACATAGCCATAACCACGGCTACAGCCATAGCTCAGGCAACGCCGGAGGCATAGTCTTTCGCCATATCAGTGACAAACGTATCAATCATTTCCTGGGTTACATGGGGCATAACCACAACGTGTGCAAGGTTGCCAAAAGTTTTGTGTACATCTGGGGCAAGGCCGTAGTAGTCAATAATGCGGGTGCTGGGGCGTGGAAAGAATACGGTATTAGAAAACTCGTTCAGCCAGGCGGGTATACCGTGGGCTTTCAGTTGGCTTTGCAGGTAGTGGGCATTAGCGAGTAAAAGCTGGGCTTGCTTTTCAAAAAAGCCGATATCAGAGAAGTGTATTTTCCACCAAAGTTTTAGGGGAGCAAGGGCATTGCGGGTGCAAGAAATGGTAGCAACTGCGTCCTTCATATATTCCACATGCAAGGGGTGAAGGGATTGCGTAATACTTTGGGTGGTAAGAAAAATACCGGCTGGTTCATCCATGCCCCAAAACTTGTGGCCGCAGAGGGCAATGGAATCAAAGTGCATTTTTGTGCAACTCACAAGGTCTTTGGCAGGCTCTGGCAAAAAGGCTAAAATGCTGCCAAACAGGGCGGCATCTACATGGCGGTACACAGCGGGTGGGTTAACGCGGGTAAGAATGGCGTCAATACCAAGCTGGTTGTCAATGCCGCCTGTAAAGGTGGTGCCAAGGGCAATAACCACAAGGGCGGGGCGGGTGGGGTCAAGGTTAGCTTCAAAGTCTGCAAGGTCAATATGCCCCATGTCATCTGTCTGGATAAGGCGTATTTCTAAGCCTTGAAGGTCTGCTAATTTGCGTATGGAACAATGGGCATCAACAGAAACATAGACAACAGGATCAAGGCCAGTGCGCAGTTGTAGCACTTTTTTGCCAAAGTACATGCCGTGGCAGTTACCGTCTGTACCGCTGGCTGTCACAAAGCCCCAGTGGCCGTTGTTAAAGCCAAAGTAAGGGGCAAAAAAATCTATTACTTCTTTTTCAAAAACGTGGGTTTGCAGGGCAGAGACAGGAGGATGAAAAGCGTCACCCGCGTTATTTAAAAAAATGGCATACAGGCCAGATTCATAATACCACTTGTAAAAATCGCGAAGATTGGTGTTTTGATTACCGGGATAGCCAATAGAATGGGGGCTTGCGGCCAGAACTTCTGCCGCAAAGTCGTCAAGGCGCTTTTGGTTTCGCTGTAATCGCTCAGTATCAAACTCAGAGGGCAAAGGGTTTTGCGTTTCCATACAATAATGCCTGCTTTGTAACATAATAGGATACTAGGTTATTTTTATTAAAATATAAGGATTATGGCCGGAAGCAGAATGCTCCTAAGAAAGTTTTCTGTCAAGATACTGCATGGGGTGTTTTTTAGAACAGTTTGGAATACCATACAAAAAAAGCAGAACATCCAGAGAATAATGCCCGGAAGGTTCTGCTATAGCGAAAAAAGTTAATATCAGTGGTATTTGAGGTGGAACGCAGAGGAATGAGGAAAAAAAAACCTGGCAATGCCAGGGTTAATATTGTGCCACTACGATGTGAGCATAAAAAAAAGGGCTTGCGAATGCAAGCCCTTATTGTATTACTTTTCAGTTGGTGCTGGTGCCTGAGCAGTAAGCTCAAGAAGCGCCATAGGGGCTGCATCGCCCTTGCGGGGCATAGCAAGCTTAAGCACACGGGTGTAACCACCGCTGATACCAGCAAATTGGGGGCCAATTTCGTCAAACAGTTTTTTTACCAACTGGTGATCGCCCAACATGCTGTAAGCTTGGCGCTTGGCATGCAAGGTGTTCTGCTTGGCAAGGGTAATAAGGGGGTCAATAACTGTACGCAGTTCTTTGGCCTTTGCTTCAGTGGTTTGGATACGACCATGGGTCAGCAGGGCCTTTGCCATATTGGAGAACAGGGCTTTACGGTGAGAGCCGTTTCTGCTCAATTTTCTGCCAGAATTTTTATGCCTCATGGCTTTGCTTCCTCTTCCATTCCTGGTATTTCTTGTCGAAGGAGTCTACTTTTATACCAAAATCAAGCCCCATGCTAAGCAGCACTTCCTTGATTTCTTCTAAAGACTTCCTGCCAAAGTTCTTCGTTTTCAGCATTTCATTTTCTGAACGCTGCACAAGTTCACCCACAGTGGCAATATTAATGCCGCGCAGGCAATTTGTGGCGCGCACAGAAAGCTCCAGATCGTCTATACTTTTGAAAAGATTTTCATTCAAGTCGCCGCGGTCAGAAACACCAAGGGCGCTTTCATCAGAAACCTGTTCATCAAAGTTGATAAAAACGGAAATCTGGTCCTTAATTATTTTGGCGCTATAAGCAACAGCGTCTTCTGGGGTAATGGAACCATCTGTCCATACTTCCAAAATAAGCTTGTCGTAGTTGGTCATTTGACCAACACGGGCTTGCTCTATGGTATAGCTGACCTTACGCACAGGGGAAAAGCTGGAATCAAGCTTAATAAGCCCAATTTCTTCAGCAAGGCCTTCGTGCATATCAGCAGTAAGGTAGCCCTTACCCATACGCGCTTCAAGTTCTACAACAAATTCCACATCTTCAGTAAGGGTGGCAATATGTTGGTCTGGATTCAAAATAGCAACATGGTTGGTGCCCATAATATCTGCGGCAGTAACCACGCCTTTTTTCCGTACATCCAGGGTGACAGTTTGTGGAGCTTCCGTATCCATGGCAAGACGCACTTGCTTCAGGTTAAGGACAATATCCGTCACATCTTCCAGAACGCCCGGTATGGTGGTGAACTCGTGCTGCACACCATTTATTTTGGCAGCGACAAAAGCCGCCCCCTGAAGGGAAGCCAAAAGTACACGGCGCAGCGCATTGCCAATGGTAGTGCCATAGCCGCGCTCCAGAGGCTCGCACACAAACTTCCCGTACATAATGTCAGACGGGTCGTTTTCGCGGATAATCTGTTCGGGCTTGACAAGCACCGCCCAGTTACGGGCATTGATAAGCCTGCCTGCTTGTTTGCTGAGCATAGATGACCTGACTTATTTGGCTTATTTAGAGTAAAGTTCAACAATAAGCGATTCATTAATGGGGGTCTGCACATCGTCACGCTGGGGAAGGGCCTTAATCACGCCTTTATAGGCAGGGCCATCCACTTCCATCCAAGCGGGGGAACCACGGCGGGCAAGTGCCTGCTGGGCGTCCGTAAGTACAGGTATTTTGCGGCTTTTTTCCGGCACAGCTACAACATCGCCCACATGCACTTGCAGGGAGGGAATGTTAACCTTGTGACCATTAAGGGTAAAGACACCGTGGCGCACAAGCTGACGGGCCTGGCTGCGGGAGTGTGCAAAACCCATGCGGTAAATCACATTGTCAAGGCGGCGCTCAAGAATAGTAAGCAGGTTTGCACCTGTCACACCCTTGGACATATCGGCCTTTTCAAAGTAGCCACTAAATTGTTTTTCCAGTACACCATAAATACGCCGCACTTTTTGCTTTTCACGCAATTGCAGGGCATATTCACTTACCTTTTTGCGGGCACGGCCATGTTGACCGGGTGCATAAGGACGGCGATCATACGCGCACTTGTCCGTAAAACAACGGTCGCCCTTCAAAAATAACTTGCTGCCTTCACGACGGCAAAGACGGCATTTTGCTTGATTATATTTAGCCAAGGCTGAGTCCTCCTACTTACACGCGACGCCGCTTGGGAGGGCGGCAACCGTTATGGGGAATGGGCGTTACAT
>CAZPTC010000247.1:0-3861 GCA_964589455.1 uncultured Desulfovibrionaceae bacterium
CCTGGCATTTATGGCCTTTAAAGGCATGGCATAGGGGGAGCGTATGGTTAGAGCATCCATTGCCACCTTATTTTTTTTGGGCCTTGTGGCGGCCCTTATGCTGGGTATTTCCTCCAAAATTTTGGCTGTAGAAGAAAACCCCAAGGTAGAAGCCGTGTTAGATGCCCTGCCTGGAGCAAACTGCGGGGGCTGCGGCTATGCAGGGTGCGAAGGGTACGCTGTGGCTGTGGTGAATAAGCCGGAAATTGCCGCTAACCTGTGCATTGTGGGCGGCGATAAAGTAAGCATTGTGGTTGGCGAGCTTACAGACAAGCGCGTAGCTGCCTCTGAACCCCAAATTTCCTACAGAAGGTGCGAAAAAGTAGAAGGTAAGGTAGCGGTGCGCTGCCAGTATGTTGGGGTACCTTCCTGCGCGGCTGCGGCATTATTAGCGTCTGGCAATGGGCCAGATCAATGCGCGTATTCATGCCTGGGGCACGGGGACTGCGTTAAGGCCTGCCCTTTTGACGCGCTGTACCTGAAAGATGGCCTTGTGGAAGTAAACGCGCAGTGCTGCACTGGCTGCGGCGCTTGCACAAAGGTATGCCCCCGCTCTGTGCTGGAAATTATCCCGCGTCGCGCCAGAGTTATGGTGGGCTGTTCCACAAAGGATAAAGGCAAGGCTGTTACAGAAATATGCGAAACCGGCTGTATAAAGTGTATGCGCTGCATAAAGGCCTGCCCTGCAGAAGCTGTGCGCATGGAAGATGGCATTATCCATATTAATCAAACCCAATGCCTGAGTTATGGGGCAGAATGTGGCATGGCCTGTGTGGATAGCTGCCCGCGCCATATTTTCCTTGCTTTATGTATGCGCGCGTCCAAACAAGAGAGTATCCCGGCAGAACCACAAGGAGAGCAAGCAAATGCCTAAGTATTCCCGCCGCTTTTTCCTGCGCTCAGCAGGCTTTACTGGCCTTGCCCTTGCTTTGCCCCGTATGGCCGCTGCTGGGCCAGTACCCTTTTTTCGCGAAACCCGCCTTTGCATGGGCACTTTTGTGCATATACAGCTTGGGGCTTCTGCTGCAAAGCAGCTTGATACCGCTTCTGCCAAAGTCCTTCTTGCTGGGGCTTTTGCGCGTATAGACGCATTAGAGAATATTTTTAGCCGTTACAGAAGCCACTCCAGCCTTGCGCAGCTAAACAGCAACGCAGTATTGGAAAACACCCCATCTGCCCTTCTTACAGTGCTGCAAGCCGCTAAAGTATTTGAGGAGCAGACAGAAGGTGCCTTTTCCCTTTCGGTTGCACAACTGGTAGACCTTTACAAAGCTGGCATGTCCAATACAGAAGCACTGGCCAAAGCGCAAACACTTGCCCTTGCAGGCGCGTGGGAAGTGCAGGGACACACAAGCCGCATCAGCAGGCAAGATGCGCGCCTTAGTCTGGATGGTATTGCCAAGGGATATATTGTGGATGCCATTTCCCAATATCTTGCAGAAAACGGCGCAACAGCCCACCTTATAGACGCTGGCGGCGATATTATGGCAAAGGGAGAAAAAGCCCCTGGGCACGCATGGCGTGTGGGCATTCAGCACCCTGCAAAACCCAATACAGCCTTGTTCACCCTGCCCCTCAGGGACAGGGCTTTGGCTACTTCGGGTACATACCAGCAAGACTTTGGCGCAGGGAAAAGCCACCTTATAGCTGCACCCGGCATAGCCCCTATGCTTAGCGCAAGTGTGCTGGCACATTCTGCCATGCAGGCAGATGCCCTTGCCACGTCTTTATGTGTACTGCCTGCCTTGCAAGGCAGCGCGTTAATTCAGCAAGAAGCTGGCGAAGCAGCTTTTTTACTGGACGCAAAGGGCAAGGCTACGCGCACAGGCATTCTCCCTGTATAAATAATACCTTTATATTATTCATTATAATTTTGCGTGACAAAACACACATAATGCGTATATCTTTTGTGTACTTTTACCCGCTGTGTGGCTTTTATGCCACGTTTTCTTAACTTTATCCTGAAGGATATACCATGAGCGTGACAGACCAGAACCTGCTCCCCTGGCGGGCGCACTTTGATGGAGATGCCCCTGAGTCTATTGACCTTGTTTCCCAGCCAATCTATGCGTATCTTGACCAGGCTGCAGAAAAATTTGGCTCCCATAAAGCCATAATTTTTGAAAATCTCACGCTTACATACAAGCAATTAAAAGATAAAGCGGAAGCTGTTGCGGCTTCTCTTAAAGAGCGAGGCCTGCAAAAAGGCGACCGCATTGCCATTATGATGCCCAATTTGCCCCAAACGATTATTGCGTTTTGGGGCGCGCTTAAAGCTGGGGCCGTAGTTGTTATGACTAACCCCCTTTATATGGAAAAGGAAATTACCCACCATTTTCAAGATTCCAAGCCAAAGTTTCTTATTGTGTTAGACCTTTTTTGGTCTAAAATTGCAGAAATGAAAGACAGCCTTAATCTGGAAGCGTGTTTTGTTTCCCGCATTGCAGATGGCCTTGCTTTCCCGCTTAGTATGCTGCAACCCATTCAAATGAAAATGCAAAAAACTCTGCCAAAGGTGGAGTATGATAAAAAAACCGTGTTCCCGTGGAAAGATTTGCTGAAAACCAGCAAGCGCTACTCCGAGCCCTACAGTGACCCCAAGGAAACCCTGGCCCTTTTGCAATACACAGGCGGTACAACAGGTTTTTCTAAAGGCGCCATGCTCAGCCACTATAACCTCACTGCACAGCTTCAGCAGCTTCAGGCCATTATCCGTGGGGATGCCAGCACTACCCCCCATATTTTTCTTGGCATTATGCCCTTTTTCCACGTTTATGGCCTTATGGGTTCCTTACTTTTGCCCACATTATACGCCTCCCCCACCATACCTATTCCCCGCTATACACCGCGTGACCTTTTAGAGCTTATTAAAAAGCATCGCCCCACCTTTTTTGTGGGCGCGCCTTCCATTTACATTTCCCTTATGCAGCAAAAAAGCATTAAAAATTACGATCTTACCTGTATAAAGCTTTGCATATCCGGCTCTTCCCCCTTCCCGCTTATCAGCATGCGCCAGTTCCAAAACATTACCAAGGCAAATATTACCGAAGGCTTTGGCCTTACGGAAGCTTCCCCTGTGGTTATTGCCAACCCCATTTATGGCCACCAAAAAGAAGGGGCCATTGGCATACCCCTGCCCAATACCTACGCCCGCATTGTGGACTTGGAAACAGGCACAGAAGATATGCCCCCCAACCAGATTGGCGAGCTTATTATAAGCGGCCCACAAGTGATGCAAGGCTATTGGAACCAGCCAGAAGAAACCGCCAATACCCTGCGCAATGGCTGGCTGTATACAGGCGATATTTGCTATGTAGATGAAGATGGCTATTACTTTATTGTAGACCGCAAAAAAGATATGGCCATTGTGGGCGGGTATAATGTATTCCCCAGTGAAATTGACGAAGTTTTGTACGAGCACCCCAAGGTTTTGGATGCCGTGGCGCTTAGTGTGCCCCACCGCTCCCGCGGGGAAACCCTGAAAGCCTATGTTGTGCCCAAGCCTGGCGAAAAAATAACGGTTGCAGAGCTTGTGGCCCACTGCCGCACAAAGCTTGCTTCGTACAAAGTGCCGCGTGTGTTTGAATTCAGGGAAGAATTACCCAAATCAATGGTAGGTAAAGTCTTGCGCCGCGCCCTTAGGGATGAAGAAGAAGAAAAAATCTCCCAGGGCAAAGACAGCAAGGAAGACTAAGTACTTAGGGCTTAGGGCAAGCCACCCTGCGTTTTTTTCTCCCATACGGGCAAATTGACGCACAGGCCTTTACTTTTTCCAGAACATATTGGTATATAACTTTATGTATGACAAGCCCGATATAAGCT